>JAZNRM010000251.1:0-5463 GCA_045590695.1 Methanobrevibacter sp. | reverse complement strand
TCTTAAAAAAAATTAATTAAAAAAATAATATTAAAAATAATGATTGAGGAAATCATTCCTCTTCCTTATCAATATCTTCCAATTTTACTTCATCCTTTATTGCCAAAGCCCTAACAAGCTCGGTAGTGTTTCTATTCAATTCATCGATTTTAACATACAATCTGAAAATCGCATAAACAAGAAGTGCATATCCTAAAACGAGCAATAGGTCTAATCCTCTACCGAAACCGAAGAATCCTGCAAGAGGGTCACTGAATCTAGGAGCAAAAGCAAAGAAGTTAACCACTATACAGACTAAAACCCACAGTACAAATGTGGCTGGAGTTATTTTCTTAACTCTCAATCTTCTATAGAAGAATATAATGACTATTATAGTTGCAATGATTAATAAAACTTGATATGTACGAAATGGACCTATAATAATAACACTTCCTCTTAAATAACTTCTCTTAAATAATTTCTAATAATCTTCAATCCTTCAAATAGCTATATCCTGAATAAATCGATTAGCATCTTTGTTAAAATTCTCAATCCCACTATTGCATCTGTTCCTTTGTTTTGAGTTTCAGGAGTATATATTGTAGTGATTGTAACTTCAGCCAATCTAAGATTCTTATCGCTTATCTCTTTAATGAATTCAGATGATACACCATATCCTCTTGAAACGATGTTTATTGCATCTGCTGCATGAGCGGTAAATGCCCTAAGGCCTGATTGTGAATCCTTAACATTTCTCCCATAAAATATGAAAGTTAAAGCATTCATAATATAGTTAGCAAAACTTTTACTTAGTGGCATGTCTTCAAATGGCCTTGCACCTATTACAACATCTGCATCTCCATCAACTAAAGGCTTGCAAACCTTCGGAATATCAGCTATCTCATGCTGCCCATCAGCATCGAAGGTTACAATGTATTTAGCCCCTTTATTATGTGCAAGAACCATTCCAGTTTTCAATGCAGCCCCCAATCCTCTATTGATTACATGGGAAACAACAAATATCTGATCAGGATATTTCCTTTTTGATTCAATAGCCAATTCAAGGGTCTTGTCTCTTGAACCATCATTGACTAGAATCACATTATATCCCTTTTCAGCTATTCCCTCAATGATTTGAGACACTGTCTTCTCTTCATTGAATGCTGGAACGACCAAATAAACATCTTTAGTGATTTCTGAATTTACATCTGACATATTATCTTTGAAATTTTTTAAATTATAAAGGACCTGCGTCTTCTTTACCTTCTCTCATTCCTTTTCCTGCTTCTTTTCTCATTTGTTTAGGATGGAACATCATCTTGATAAGGTTTTGAGCATGTTCACGAGCCCTATTGTCTGCCAATTTTTTTAGCTCCTTAGGGTCTTCCTCTTCATCCTCATGAACAAAGACTTCCAAAATATGGGTGTTTGTCATGAGTTGAGCGCGAATTAAACCGGTAGATGCTTCATGTGCACACATCTTATCCTTTTCCATAGGTCCAGGCATTCCTAATGCCATGACAATCTCACAGTCTTCCTCTTCGATAAGCTTTTTGCTTGCTACTGGAAGATCCTTAACACCTGGAACTGTAACGCGAATAATCTTTAAGTCTGAAGCGTTCTTCTTTAATTCATCAATAGCTGCAGCACCCATATCATAACGAGCGAATGTAGTATCTGCAATTCCTATTCTCATTTTATTCACCAATTAAACATTATTAAAAGTATTTAATTATTTTATAATAATTAATCCTTATTCTTGATACATTATTGAATATGTATTTAATTATATATAAAGTAAATCAAATATTTGAAAATCATAAAAATAAAATCAAAAATTAAATCCTATTTTGAATTGAATTGATCTTGCCTAAAACCGTATTGTCTTTAGTTAAGTCATATAGGATTCTATAGAAATACAATGCACCATTATAATGTCTCTTATTTTCCAAATCAGCACAAATTATCTTTAAAGTGTCTAAAATAAAAGGATTTACACCTATTTGAATACTTTTTGATTCTATTATCCTTTCTGCATCTTTTCTATCCATTTCAGTGTTGATTCCTCGTGATTTTATATATTCAAGCTCTCTGAATGCCTGCTTGTTGAAATCAAAGTTCAAGCTGAAATCATAGAATACAGCTGCAATGTCCAATTGATTTTCCTCAACATAGAAGAAACCGAAATTCCTATATGCCCTTGCAATATCCTCGTTCTTATATGCAAACTTCAATGCATCAACATTGTATAGGAAAAACCTGTTGTAGGTTCGTGTCTTCGATTTATAAATGTCTGCAAGGGAAAGAATGGTTTTTGAGGATACAGGATTGATTCTTAAGGCCTTAAGAAGATATTCCTCTGCCTTAGCAAAATCATCATTTTCCAATAGCAATGTTCCATAAATGTAATACAAATCAAATAAAGGTTCATCGAATGGAATGAAAGCCAATTCCTTCTCCAATCCAATGTATTTATAGAATAAGATCTCTTCAAGAGGATTTAAAAAGCTATGATACTCCTTTTCAACAAATTCATCATCGCTTTTGCCATTATTCATCCTATTGATTTTGACATCCTTACGCCAATTGCCTCTATTGTTGCTCTTATTAATTGTTCTGTATGACTTTGGACTTCTTGACAATTTGTTTTCCTCATATCTCATATATTGAATTTCAGTGATAGGCCTGTTTGATTTGAAATCGCTTTCCTTATGAATTTCCTCATTCTCATACTTATCATCAAAATGACTCATGAAATTGTCTAATTTTTCCAAAGCGGTCTTCTTGTCACGATTTTCAATAAGTGGAACAACCTCATCAAGAATCCTTGATACATTTGACTTCTTGGACTTATTATATTCATCTTCCTGATAAAAGTCTAAAGATTGCCAAATCAATCTTGAAATCTCTTTAATGATCTCATAGGCGGATTCATGATTCTTATAATAATCCAATTGGGAGATTAAATAATCCCTATCCAAATCTGGATTTCCGCTTAAATTCATCTTAATTCGGTTAATAATCTCATCAGTCATTTAAATCATCACAAAGAAACAATAAAGTTTTTTCTACTAATTTTTTTATTTATAATCCTATTTAAATGATATTATAAGTTGAAAAAAAGAAAAAATGAATGTGCACAAAAGCACAGAATTATAGAATAAAAAAATAATAGAATAATAAAATAATAGAAAAATAGTAAATAGATAGAATTAGTATTGGTAGTAGATTAATTATTCCAATAACTCCAGGAACTTTCTACGTGCCTGACCAATAGTTAAAGGATAATTTCCTTCAAAGTCTATGTTGTCTTCCTTTTCCAATATTTCAGCAAGATGTGCCATTCTTGGAAGACGCAAATCAGCTTCCCTAATGGTATCCACATCAGAAAATACCTCATTAGGTTTTCCTTCTGCAATGATTTCCCCATCACTGATCAAATGAATTTCACTTGAATAAACAGGAACCAAATCAACATCGTGAGTGGAAATAACGATAGTCATTCCTTCCTTATTCAATTCATACAATAATTTAAGAATATGTGAAGCTCCTTTTGGGTCCAAACCGGAGGTAGGTTCATCAAGAATCATAAGTTCAGGTTTCATAGCCAAAATACCTGCAATAGCTACCCTTTTCTTTTGTCCACCACTTAAATGATGAGGGGACTTCTTTTCAAATCCAGCCATTCCCACCTTTTCGAGGGAATCCTTAACCCTTTGTTCAACCTCTTCAATTGGAAGCCCTAAATTCATCGGTCCAAAAGCCACATCCTCTTCTACAGTTGGAGCAAAGAGTTGATTATCTGGGTTTTGAAATACGATTCCTATTTTCTGACGAGCATTGAAAAGGCTTTCCTTATCATATTCCAACTTCTCTCCATCAATATAGACTTCACCGGATTTTGGAATGTTGATTCCATTGAAATGTAAAAACAGTGTAGACTTTCCAGCTCCATTTCTTCCTAAAAGAGCTACCATTTCCCCTTTATCTACCTTAAAATTAATGTTGTTCAATGCCCTTGTTCCATCAGGATATTCAAAAACTATATTTCTTGCCTCTAAAATACTAAAACCTCCAACTTATTATTTATTATATAAAAAAGAGTATATAAATGTTTAAAAAGTAATAAAAAACCCTTTAAAATCTTAAAAAAAGTAATACTTTTAAATAAAGCCAGTTTGATAAAATATCAAACATATGATAAAAAATAGAAAAAAATGAAAAAATAGTAAAAATAGGATAGGAAATAGAAAAATTAGTATTTTAAAATCAATCTAATTGAGTCTTGATGATATAATCTAAAAGCAATTTCATTGAAATCCATTCATTTTTATCCAATTGATTATCCAGAATAGAATTGGAAGCCTTTAAAACTGTTTTTTTGCTTAATAATCCATTTCTATACTGATCCAAAAGATGAATAATCAATGAAACATATGAAACGAGTTCAGGATTTTTTGAAACCTCAATCAATGAGACAATGAAATCCCGCTTATCATCCTCATCATCCATTTTAATATGAATTGGCAAGTAATTCTTATAAAAATCATCTAAATTGTATTGGAATCTGTCTAATCTAACCAATGCATTCAATTGATAAGTTGGAGTCAACCATTGCAGTTTAGCCAAAGCTTCCTTAATGGAATCAATAACCACTTTTCCAATAAGTTCTCCTATTTTAGCATGTTTGCTGACATTGTCTGTAAAGTTTTCACTATCCATATTTGAAAAAATAGCTATTCCATCAGTTCCTGTACCTGTAGCTATCTCATTAGAATAATTGCTTGACACCATTAAATCCCTTAGGGCAACTGCCTTTGCCTCTACAGCAATCATTTCTGCCAATAGAAGAGAGCTTTCATCTAATTTTGTATTAATTAAAAGGATTGTATTGATTGTTCCAGGCTTATTTGGATTTTGATTATTCTTTTGATAATTATTTTGATCTTTACTTTCATCTTCTTCTAAATCATAACGATAATCTGCATTGATTTCATAGTATGAAGCAATATCTCCTGCAGAAACTGCATTTACTCTAACACCGGCTGTTGTAATTGCAATAACTTCAATATCCCTGTATTTTTCACAAGCTATTGAATAGCTGTTCATGTCAGCAGAGGTTATAAGGCCACTTAACTTATCGGTTCTTAAATCCAAATCATTGTAAAAATCGGTTGATAGATCATTTAGGAAATCCAATATGCCTCCATCACCATACTTATCAATGTTTTCCTGAGACAATTGATGATTGAAAACAGCAGATAAATTCTCATTGTATCCTCCATTTAACCAAGAAGTAACTATCCCATTTCTTTTAGGGCCAAATCTAACAAGAACAGTGTCTGAATTCTTTAGAATTTCATCACCATCACTTGTTTTCATTATCAATTCAAATTCTTGATTTTTATCATCAATTGGCATATAATTCCTCAAAAAATAGTTAATAGAAATATTAATTTAATGATTTTAAATTTTCTAAATAAT
>JAZNRM010000250.1:0-4561 GCA_045590695.1 Methanobrevibacter sp. | reverse complement strand
TTAAACGGCTTATTTAAAAATTAACCAAAATTTACTTAACGAATATTTTTATTATGAGAATTCCATAAGGAATCAAAGAAATTTAAAGGAATTAAAACGAGAAAAATATTGATTTTATACCATATGCTAATTTTATACGTCTATTTTTCGAAGTGATAATATGGCTTCAAACGTTTTAGAAGAAATCAAAGAAAAAATTACAAAAAAACTACCTGATGAAGTTCAATTAGCCAATATTGAATTTGAAGGTCCTGAGGTTGTTATTTATACAAAAAACCCAGACATTGTAGCAGACAATGGGGACTTAATCAGAAACTTGGCAAAGGAACTTAGAAAAAGGATCATAATCAGATCAGACAAATCAGTTTTATTACCATACGAAGAGACTATTCAAAAAGTCGAAGAGATTGTTCCAGAAGATGCTGAAATCAGTAACATCACCTTTGATGAAGTTACCAACGAAGTGGTTATAGAAGCTACCAAACCTGGACTTGTAATTGGAAAATATGGAGTTACCTCAAGGGAAATCGTTAGAAAAACCGGATGGGCACCAAAGATCTTAAGAAGCCCACCAATCAGATCTGAAATTATCGATAGAATCAGAAATACCTTGATGCACAACAGTAAGGAAAGAAAGAAAATCTTGCAGACTTTAGGTGCAAGAATCCACCAAGGCGGAAAATATGATAACGATTGGACAAGATTAACCGCTATGGGAGGATTTAAAGAGGTAGGACGTTCCTGCATGTTACTTCAAACTCCAAACAGTAGAGTATTGCTTGATTGTGGAGTAAATGTAGCAGGACAAGACGAAAAAAGTTCATTCCCAATGCTTGGAGTTCCTGAATTTTCAATTCAAGATCTTGATGCTGTTGTAGTATCTCACGCTCACTTGGACCACTGTGGATTCATCCCTTACCTTTACCATTACGGATACGAAGGTCCAGTATACTGTACCTCTGCAACAAGAGACTTGATGACATTATTGCAATTGGATTACATTGACATTGCACATAGGGAAAACAACCCACTCCCATTTAATGTAAAGCATGTGCAAAAGATGATCAAACACACAATCACTCTTGACTATGGAGTAGTAACTGACATCTCTCCAGACATTAAATTGACATTGCATAATGCAGGGCATATTTTAGGTTCTGCTATGTGTCACTTCCATATTGGTGACGGTGCACATAACTTGCTTTACACTGGAGACTTCAAATATGAAAGAAGCAGACTCTTGGAACCTGCAACCACAAGATTCCCAAGAGTGGAAAGCTGCATTATGGAAAGTACATATGGTGGACACGAAGATGTTACCCCATCAAGAAACAATGCAGAAAAAGAATTGATGAAGACCATCTACAAAACCTTAAAACGTGGCGGAAAAGTCTTGGTTCCTGTATTTGCAGTAGGAAGGGCACAAGAATTAATGATTGTGCTTGAAGAGTACATGCGTCATGGAATGGTTGATGAAGTGCCAATCCATCTTGACGGTATGATTTGGGAAGCTACTGCAGTGCATACTGCAAGACCTGAATACTTAAGCAAAGACTTAAGGGATCAAATTTTCCATATGGGAAGAAATCCGTTTATTGCAGAATCCTTCAATAAGGTTCAAAACAATGCTGAAAGAAAACAGATTGTGGAAGGTGAACCATCAATTATCCTTTCAACTTCTGGTATGATGACTGGTGGAAACTCTGTAGAGTATTTCAAATGGTTATGTGAAGACAAGAATAATGCCATTATCTTTGTAGGTTACCAATCTGAAGGATCACTTGGTAGAAAAATCCAAAAAGGACACAAGGAAATACCATTGGAAGATGAAACAGGTAAAAAGAGAATCTACAATGTTAAAATGGATGTTAAAACCATTGAAGGATTCAGTGGTCACTCCAACAGAAGACAATTGATGGAATTTGCAAAAAGATTGCACCCAAGACCTGATAAGATCATCACTTGTCACGGAGACCCGTATAAAACTGTAGATCTCGCTTCAAGCATTCACAGAAGCTATAAGGTAGAGACTAAAACTCCACTTATCCTTGAAGCAACCAGACTTCAATAGATTTAAAATTTAAATTTTTATTTTTTATTTTTTACATATAATTAATTAATATAATATAAATAATAGCTAAAACAAATATTATAATGTTAGCTATTGTTAAATAGCATATTTTAATGAAATATACGAATTATAAAAAATTATTATTAGGTGAATTTTATGGTTACTTATTCAGAATCTGGTGTTGACATTGACCTTGAAGCATTAACCGTTTCAAAATTAGCTTCAAAATTACAACCAACATTAGAATACAGAAATATTATTACTGACAGCGGACACTTTGCAGCATTGGTCGAACTTGGCGATAAGGCTATTGCAATGAGTACTGATGGTGTAGGTAGTAAAATATTAGTTGCAAAAATGATGGAAAAATATGATACTGTTGGAATTGACATGATTGCAATGGTAGTTAACGATATCCTTTGTGTAGGTGCAGAACCTATTGCATTAGTTGACTACTTAGCAGTTGAGGAACCAGATCCAAAAGTAGCTGAGGAAATTGCAGACGGTCTTGTCCAAGGGGCAAAAGAATCCCAAATTGCAATCATCGGTGGAGAAACCGCTTCACTTCCAGGAATTGTAAAGGACTTTGACTTAGCAGGAACCGGTATCGGTTTTGTAGACAAGGACAAAATCATCACAGGTGCAGATATCCAAGAAGGAGATATTTTAATCGGTCTTAGAAGCAGCGGTATTCACAGTAACGGTTTAA
Organism: Methanobrevibacter sp.; assembly: GCA_045590695.1. Lineage (GTDB taxonomy): Archaea > Methanobacteriota > Methanobacteria > Methanobacteriales > Methanobacteriaceae > Methanobrevibacter. Next base: position 1,781 of record JAZNRM010000250.1, on the reverse strand, counting down.
GCTTAGCAAGAAGAGCAATCTTTGAAGAAGGTGGATTCGATGTTAACGATAAAATGCCTAACGGTGAAACTACCATTGGAGAAGAAATGTTGAAACCTACCCAATTGTATGTCAAGGCAATTGTCGATCTTTTAAAACATGACTTCAACATCAAAGGTCTTGCTCATATGACTGGTGGTGGAGTAAACAACCTTTCAAGACTTAAAAAAGGAATCGGTTTTGACATTACAGATTACCCAGAGCCACAAGACATCTTTAAATTAATCTACCAACAAGGAGTTCCTTTAGAGGAAATGTATAAGGTTTTCAATATGGGTGTTGGATTCTGTGTCATTGCAAGCCCAGAAGAAGCAGATGCTGTTGTTGAAGCATTGAATGAAAACATTGAAGCTCAAATCGTTGGAACAGTGACTGCAGAAGAAAAAATCACTGTAAAAACATTTGAAGGCACTGTAATTGAATATTAATTTCAATAAAAAAAATACATAAAATTCCAATAATAATTTAAAAAATAATTAAAAACAACTCAATATTACAAAGATATTTCAACAAATGCCAATCATTAAGGAGGGAAAATATGAGAATTAGTGTTGAAAATGAAAGAAAACTTGTAAATGAAATCTTAATCAACATTGGAGTGCAAGAAGATCATGCAAAGATCATTACCGAAGCAACTTTAGACTCCGATTTAAAAGGTTTCACTTCACATGGACTTGGAAGATTCCCACAATACATCAGAGGAATCAATAACGGTTTCATTGAAACCAAAGGAGATTATGAAATTGTCAAGGATGAGGATTCCATTGCACTCATTGATGGAAAAAGCTTATTCGGACAATACATTGCACATGAAGCAATGATGATGGCAATCAATAAGGCAAAGGAAACAGGTATCGCTGCAGTAGGTACATTCAATTCAAACCACTTCGGAATTACCGGTTATTACTCTGACCTCGCTATTAGAAATGACATGATTGGTATTGTAATTTGTAACACTGAACCTGGAGTAGCACCATTAGGTGGTAAAAAAGCTATTCTTGGAACTAACCCAATAGCTATTGGTATCCCTTCTGAAACTTATATTGCTGTGGATATGGCAACTGCTGTAAGCGCAAGAGGAAAAATCTTGGAAGCTAAAAGAAAAGGTGAGGAAATCCCTCCAAACACTGCAATCGATAAGGATGGAAATCCTACCACTGATCCTGAAGCTGCATTAGAAGGTTCTATCCTTCCATTCGGTGGAGTAAAAGGATACGCTTTAAGCTTTATGATTGAAATAATGACAGGACCTTTAGTAAACGCTGCATTTGGTACCAACGTAACCGGTACTGCAGGAGACTATAAGGAAGACTGTAACAAAGGTGACTTGTTTGTTGCAATCAACCCTGCAAAATTCGTTTCAATCGACGCATTCAAACAGCAAGTCGAAGAATTCGTCACAGAAATCAGAGAATCCGGAAACACTTTCATTCCAGGAGATCTCGAAGTAAGAAGAATTGCAGAAAATGAGAAGAATGGTTTGGAAATAGATGAAAAACTCTATGACATTTTAAAAACCATTTGTGATGATGAAAATATAGATTTAGACAGTTATTTAACTGAATAGATCTAACTTTTTTTCTTTTTTACTTTTTTTACTATTTTTATTTACTTACAATTTTTGATAATCAAATTTTTATAACATTACTGATTTTACTATTTTTACAAATTTTTAAAATTTAATAATTTTTGAAAAAAATTAAAAATTTAAATTTCATTTTTCACTGATTTTTTTGAAAATT
>JAZNRM010000249.1:0-3023 GCA_045590695.1 Methanobrevibacter sp. | reverse complement strand
CATTATAATTAGTTTAATTAAAAATTTTAATCATTAGAGAAAATTGTTTCAAATTTAATTATTTTAAAAATGCTCGTGATTTTATGTTTGATTTAGTTTTAAAAAATCTAAGATTATTGGATTATTCTGATTGTATGTCTTTAGCTATTGAAGATGGCAAGATAGCTAAAATATCCAAGTCTTCAATTGAAGGAGATAAGGAAATTGACCTTGAAGGACAGATAGTGTTGCCAGGCCTCATTGATCCTCATGTTCATTTCAGAGACCCTGGATTGACATATAAGGAAGATTTCAAAACAGGGTCCATGGCGGCTGCTCATGGTGGATTCACTTTTGTTATGGATATGCCTAACACTGTTCCAAAGACAAATACATATGAAGCTTTCAAGGAAAAGCAGAAGATTGCAGAATCCAAATCCATAGTCAATTTCGGACTTCATGCAGGATATTCCACACTTGATGAAATGGAAAAGATTCTCGAATTGAACCCAATGTCATTTAAAGTCTTTATGGATTTGGAAACTGATGAAAACTTGGAAAAAATATTCCAGGATATTTCCAATTTAAGCAAAAAGCCAATTGTAACAGTTCATGCTGAAAAAAGAGATGTCGTATTGGAATCCACTAAAAGACTAGCTGAAGAGAGTGAAGCTATTGCATATAGTTATGGCAGACCTGCAGAATCTGAAGATGCATCTGTTGCTCAAGCTATTGAGCTTTCTAAAAAATATGGTGTTGATTTGCACATTTGTCATTTAAGCACTAGAAATGCAATGAATTTAGCTATTTCCAACAATATCAGTTTTGAATTCACTCCTCATCATTTATTGTATGACAATACAGCATTCAATGAATTTGGAACACTCATAAAAACCAATCCTCCTTTAAGGGAGAAAGGTAAAAACGTCACAATCAATGATTTAAATGAAAATTCAATGATTGGTACAGATCATGCGCCTCATAGCTTAGGAGAGAAAACTAAAGGTGTTTGGGATTCAAGTCCAGGAATTCCATCTTTGGAAACAGTATTGTCATTATTGTTGACTGAAGTCAATAGATCAAATTTGGATTTAAGATTGATTCCAAAAATATTTTCAGAAAATGCTGCTAAAAGGTTCAATCTTGTAAATAAAGGTTTCATTAAAGAAGGATACAATGCAGATTTAGTGGTAATTGACTTGAATAAAGAGGGAGTCTTTGACATAGACAGTTTCTATACAAAAGCAGAATATTCTCCATTTGACGGACTTTCATATAAAGGTAAGGCAACTATGACAATAGTAAATGGAGAGATTGTTATGGAAAATGATATTTTAATTTAATTATTTCATTTTTCATTTTATTTTTTTAACTCTTTTTGGTTTTGAATTAACTTTTTTTATTTTATTTTTTTATTCAAAATTTCAGTTTTTTATTAATTTTAGTATTGATTTAAATTTGTAAAATTGTCACAATTTTGAGTCAATTATTAATTATAATTCTTATTTTCTAATTTAGGGGCTTTATAGAAAATCTTTTTATTAATAAAAACTATATATTATAGTAATTGCAAAAAACATTGATTTACGAATGTTTTTTTATAAATAGTTACATATAGTAAACGATTAATAAGTATAAAAAATTCATAAGTTGTGATTTTATGACCTCTAAAGAAAGTGACGAAAAAAGAGTTACTATTGTTATTGATAAGAATTTAGATTACAAGTTTAGAAAAATGGCCTCTCAAAAATTTAGATTTGAGCCAAAATGGTACAGTAAAGCTATGGAAGAAGCAGTTAATTTATGGATTGATGAAAATATTGACGAGGATTTTGAATAGTTTTATAAATTTTAATCATTATATAATATATTATGCCTTCAATAGATTTTATAAAAGAAATTCAAGAGAATGATAGAAAAACATTTTTCAAGGATTTTGAAAATTCAAAAAAATATTCAGAATGTTCTGAAGAGGAAATCCCAAACAAATCCTTTAATTCAAGACCTTTGATTGCAGATTTCACTGAATATTCTCCTCTCCATAATGGTCATTTTCACTGTATGAAAACCGCAAAGGAAAAAATTCCTGATGGATTGTTTGTAGCTGTTGTTCCAGGATTGTTTGAAAGAAGCGGTAGAGGGTTGCCTTATATCTTGCATAGAAAAACAAGGGCTGAGATAGCTATTGCTGTAGGCGCGGATATTGTTGTTGAAGGACCACCTATGGGAATTATGGGATCTGGCCAATACTCTTTATGCTTAACAAAAATGTTCCAGGCATTAAACACTGATTTTATTCCAAGAGGTTACAGGCCTTTTGATGGTTATGAAAAGATATTGGAGAGAATTTCTTTAGGTCATGGTGTAGCTCCAAAACCTTATAGAATCGTTGATATGGATACAAAAGAAGTGATATACAATGGTAAGTTGGAAGAGGACAATTATGTTATAGTTTCATTTTCCAAATCATTGAAAAAGATAGGATTTGATTTTAAGGACAAATTCATTTTTGTTCCACGTATTGAAGGAGTAAGTGGAACTTTGATTCGTAAGGCTTGTTCTGAGAATAATTTAGACTCAGTCAAATCAATGTTGCCAAGTGAAACACTTAGGATCTTAGAAAGAGAGATCAATGAGGATAGGGCTCCACTGCATGATTTAAGAGTTGAAGAATACATTATTGATTCTGCAAACAATTTGTCATTTGAAGATTTGCTTAAATTGAATTTCTTCAACGAAAAATTGGCTAATGAGTTAGTTGAGAAGCGTGAGGAAAAACCCTTTGAATCACTTTCTGAAATTGAAGATTCCATTTTCTATGGTTTCAGCAGCCATTTTAAAAATCGGGTCTTAAGCATTTTGGAAACAAGAATCAATGCAGATATGATTTCAGAATATATCAATACTTATCCAAGCACTGTACGTGTATTGAATTATAAAAATGAGGCAGTTTTAGAGGAATTTAAAGAAAAAGTATTTGAAAACGGCAATAGATTTGTAAAGAATATAGTCACTGATTAATTTCCCTAATTTTAAATTTTTAT
>JAZNRM010000248.1:0-4129 GCA_045590695.1 Methanobrevibacter sp. | reverse complement strand
TTTATATTTAATTTAATTAAACAGTGCTTATTTTAAAATAATATTTGAATACTATTCCCATTATTTAATTAATCAAAAATTTAATTAAAATATAACCTTATTTTTATTAATTTTTTAAAAAATATTTTAATTCGTATGAGTTAAAACATTACAAATATAGTTATATATAGTAAACCCTATTAAATAATGTAAAATATTTAAAAAGGGGAAATTATGGTTTACTATGAACTAAATGACAAATTGAATGGAATTGAGTTGTACTTTGAAGGTGAATTTCCAAGTAAAGAATTAAGAGATGAAATGAAAAGTGTCGGTCTTCGTTGGAATAGAAATAAGAAATGTTGGTACACTAAACAATGGAACGAAGAAGGTGTAGAATTCATCAAAAATTACTGTGATAAAGGAACTGAAGAACCAGTAACAATTAACTTTGAATCTATGCTAAAAAAACGATGCTGTTATGCTGATACAATAGCTAATTTTGAAAAGGAAAATGAAAACAGCTTCAAAGAAAAAATCATAACTAATTTTAAAGAAGAACATGTATTAGATCTAAGTCCAGAACAAATCAATGCATGGGTTGACTCCTTTAGGGTTATGAAAGGAATATCTCTTAATCCAAATATTAATATTATTTTTGAATATGTTCTTCCATATGAAGGTGGAAGACGTCCAGATGTAATTTTACTATCAAAAGAACAGCTGATTGTCTTAGAATTTAAAATGAAAAATGCAATTAAAGAAGAGGATGTAGATCAAGTTTCCGCTTATGCAAGAGACCTAAGGGAATACCATTATGAAACAAGAGATAAAGATGTTACTCCAATTCTTGTTTTAACAAGAACTAAAAACCTGAATGAAAAAATAAACAATGTAATCTGCATTTCAGATGACATGCTTCAAAATACATTAGACAATATTTATACCGAGAACATCAATTCAACACCATTGGACATATGGATAAATTCCAAATATGAACCATTGCCTACAATTGTAGATGCAGCTAGGACATTTATGAAGAATGAAGAGCTTCCAAATATCCGAAGAGTAAACAGTACCTGCATTCCAAAAACTTTAGAAAACTTAAAAGAGCTTACAGATTATGCAAGAGAAAATAAAAAGCATACAATAGCTTTTGTAACAGGGGTTCCAGGTTCAGGAAAAACTTATTTAGGACTTGAATATGTTTATGAAATTGAAAAAATTAACTCTGTATATTTATCTGGAAACGGACCTCTTGTTGATGTTTTAACAGATGCTTTAAACAGTAGAGTCTTTGTAAAGAACTTGCACAAAATAATAGATGAATACCTACGCAGAGGAGCATATGACTTCAAAACAAACGTGATTGTTTTTGATGAAGGTCAGCGTGCTTGGGATAATGAACAGATGCAAAAGAAGAATAAAGGAAACTTATCAGAGCCGGAAGTAATGATAAACCTTTGTGAAGAACGTTTAGATTGGTGTGTTCTTTTAATATTGGTAGGTGAAGGTCAAGAAATACACAATGGAGAAAATTCTGGTATAAAATTATGGAATAAAGCTCTAAATAATGGAGTAAAAGATTGGGAAATAATCTGTCCACCAAACTTATATTCCTATTTTGATGATGAATCAATGATTGATGAAATAGATAATTCCAACTTCAATCTAACTATTTCCCTTCGTTCCCATTTATCTGGAACTGTAAGTGAATTTGTAAATTATTTCATTGATGGGGATATAGAAAATGCATCAAGACTTACAGATAGCATTTACGATGAAGGGTACAGCATGTACTGCACTAGAAATCTTGAAGTCGCAAAATCATACTGTAGAAACAGATATGAAGACGAACCAAATAAAAAATATGGCCTTATAGCCTCATCCAGAAGTAAAATCCTCCCAAAATATGGAATGAACAATACATTTAATGCAACAAGAGTAAAATATGGAAAATGGTTTAATAATCCATCAGACGATCCTCAATCATGTTGTGCATTAAATAAAGTAGTGACTGAATTTGGTGTACAGGGATTGGAATTGGATATGCCAATAATTGGATGGGAATCAGACATGATTTGGAAGGACAATGAATGGAAAAAATTCATAGAAAAAGAAGATGGAAATAGTGAAAAGAATACATATAGAAGGAATACTTATAGAGTCTTACTTACAAGAGGTAGAGACGGATTTGTAGTATTTGTACCTAATGAAAGTAAATTAGATCCTGTTTATGATATATTGAAGGAAGTTGGTATAAAAGAATTAAAAAATAGTTAAAAGAAAAGTTAATGATTATAAAAATTTATAATCTATTTTCTTATTAATGGGAAAATCCAAACTTCCCTATCATGATAATTTTCATCTTTTTGAATAGATTTATATGGTTTTCCTGCTAACTTAACTTCTCCTTGGTAGGTATACCTACCTTCATGGAAAACCTCAAACAAATGAACATGAACACCATTAGTATCAGATTCATATAATGTTTTATTTTGATTTCCTTTAAGTACCTGATCTCCTGTTTTACCCATTCCAGTATAATGAAGAACATTTCCATCCCAACAATCATCATATAATCTTTTAGTATGATCAAAAACAAGCACTAAAGTATTAGTTTTCTTAGATCGGCGCATTCCACCCATAAAAGCACATTCAAACGCATCCATAATCTCATTGTTGGTATAAACATTTCCAATTGATAAATCACTTATATTCATTTTTAACCCACCTAATAAAGAATATTTAAAAATAGTTTACTATTTATAAAATATAAAGTTTATCTATTGGTTTAAAACATTAAAAATAAAAAAAGAGAATAAGAATTAACTTATTCTAAAGAATCAACAACTATTCTTGCTGGATTATCATCTACAGTCAAAGGATCTTCAGTTGATGGTCCTGAACTAGCAACTAAAATAGGAGTTCCTTTTCCATCATCACAGATGTAGAAAAATCCTTGAGCGTCTAAGTAAGTGTAGCCGTATGGAGTTACATTAAAGCTTCCAGCTTGGAAAGCATCTTCACTCACTAATTTACATCCAGTAGTTTCCAAAAGTGAGATGAAGGAATCAACATCAGCTACTGAATCCAATTTATAAACAATAATAGGATGATCCTCATCAACTTGCATTGTCACCATTTCATCAGTCTTATCTGTCACTTGATATCCATCAGGAATGTCAAAGGTATAGTCACCTAATGACTCATAGTCATCTGCAGCTGCAATAGCTGTCATGCTTCCTGCCAATATCAAAAGCATAAACCCTAAAAACAAATACTTAAATCTCATCGTTATCACCTTATATTTTTTAAAAATAAAAAATTAAAAATCAATTTTTCTCCATTGAGTCCAAAATGTCATTGACATCGAAATCCGGAGCGCTTAGGAAGTACTCGTCCTCACCTGCAGTTCCATGGGTTATTACAAGCTTGTCATCCCCATTTTCACAGATGTATAGGAAACCGTAATATGCATCCTTAAAGTTATAAGTATATTCAGTCACATTAAATATTCCCTTTGTGGAATTGCCTTCCTTCTCCAATTCATATCCTTGTGACATGAGCCTTTTCAATATCTCTTCATTGTCCAAATTTTCCTTGATGTCTGTTATGGAAAGGGAGTAGTATTGAACGGAATCCTCCAAAAGGATCACATCATCAGTCTGGTTTGTAATATTATAGTCTTCAGGTATTGTGAAGCTATAATCCCCTATAGTTGCATCTTCAGCTGCAATAGCTGTCATGCTTCCTGCCAATATCAAAAGCATAACCCCTAAAAACAAATATTTGAATTTCATTAAATCACCTTTAAATTGAAATTTATTATTTGTTTTTAATAAATTTTTATAAAATTGTCTAAAAAAATGAATAAAATAAAATAAAAAAAGTAGTTAATATGATTAAAATAATAATAAAATGGTTGAGATTTGAAGACTTGTACAAGAAATTACTTTTTAGGAGATTGCATTATTTTAATCATATCGTGTTTTTAATGTGTGTTATGATTTGTGTTTTAAGAGCGATAAAATATGTCTTTAGCAATAAAATTGCATATTAAGGAGGGTTTGTTTTTAAAAAAAGAAATTTTAGAAATGATTAAAATTTCTTCTTTAGAAAAAATATAACGATTGTTATATTTCTCTAT
>JAZNRM010000247.1:0-5828 GCA_045590695.1 Methanobrevibacter sp. | reverse complement strand
AGAAAAAATAGTATAATAATATTTGGTGATAAAATGGATTATAAATCAAAATTTGGTTTTGGATGTATGAGATTGCCTTTAACTAATCCCAATGATCCAACATCAATTGACCAAGAACTATTCAATGAAATGGTTGATATCTACATGGAAAAGGGATTTAATTATTTTGACACCTCTTTTGCTTATCATAATGGAACAAGTGAAACAGCTATGCGTAAAGCTATAGTGGAAAGATATCCACGTGAATCCTATCAAATATGTGATAAAATGCCTACATGGGCGTTGACAAGTGAAAAGGATAATGATAAATTTGTAAATACCATGCTTGAAAGACTTGGAATTGACTATTTTGATGTCTTTTTTGTACATAATATCAATGTTCCTTGGCTAAAGTTAGCTGAAGAGCATAATTCATTTGAATATGTAAAGAACATGAAAGAAAAAGGGATAGCTAAGAAGATAGGTATCAGTTTCCACGATAATGCAGAATTGCTTGAACAATTCCTTGATAAATATGCAGATATTCTAGATATAGTCCAATTGGAACTTAATTATTTGGATTGGGAAGATCCGGCTATTGAGGCTCATAAATGCTATGATTTATGTGTAAAGCATGGATTAGACGTTTATGTAATGGAGCCATTGAAAGGTGGAGTAATTGTAAACCAACCGGATAGCATTAAAGAAGATTTTAAGGAATTGAATCCAAATAAGTCTATTGCAAGCTTTGCAATGAGATTCTGTGCATCATTGGAACATGTTAAAATGGTTTTAAGTGGAATGACTAAGATGGAAGATCTCTTAGATAACATTGACACTTTTGAAAACTTTGAACCTTTAACAGAGACTGAAAATGAATTCTTGCTTTATGAAGCTGAGAAATTAAGGGAAAATCTTGCTGTTCCATGCAGTGAATGTGGCTATTGCCTAAAGGCATGCCCATTGGAGATTCCAATTCCTGAATATTTCAGATTATATAATCATCATAAAGTACAGGAACAATCCAATATTTACAGATTGTATTATGATAAGTTAGGTGAGGAAAAGGTTCCTGCAAGCGATTGTACCAAATGTGAAACATGCATAGATTATTGCACACAAAAAATAAATATTCCAGAAGAATTGGAAAACCTATGTGAGCATTTTAAAGAAGGATTTAGCCCATATGGTTAAATTCCTTGTTTTTCTTTTTTTTTAAAAATAGTAATTAATTAATAATTTTCAAAAATAGTTTGGTAAAATACGTTAAATAATGAAAAAATTATGTAAAAATAAAATAAAAAAAGAGAATAGAATAATAATTATTTAATTCTATTCTAAACTGTTAATTGCAGCTACAATCAATTTGATAGTGTTTTCAACGTCTTCCATGCTTGCTACACTAACAGTTGTGTGAATGTATCTTGTTGGAACAGACAATACACCAGTTGGAATACCTTCTCTTGTAAGGTGAATAGCTGAACCGTCAGTAGTACCACCATCACTTACTTCAAGTTGGAATGGGATATCTTCTTTTTCTCCAGTTCCAATCAAAAGGTCTTTAATGATTTTAGGAGTGATGATTCCTCTTCCACTTGCATCGATCATGATAACAGCAGGTCCTTTTCCAATGACTACTGGTGCTTCTTCAGGTTTGATTCCAGGGTGGTCACCTGATAAGGTTACATCAAGTGCAAATGCCATATCAGGGTTTATCTTATAGGAAGTTACTTTAGCTCCTTTCAATCCCACTTCTTCTTGTGTGGTTCCAACACCATAAACGGTTGCTTTGGAGTCTACTCTTTTTAAAACTTCCATCATTACATAACATCCAAGACGGTTATCCAATGCCTTACACATCACCAAGTCATTAGGGAATGCTTCAAACCAGGATTTGAATGTAATTGCATCTCCAATGGAAACCATTTCTTCAGCCTGTTCCTTATCTTTTGCACCGATATCAATGAACATTTCATCACAAGGAACAACTTTCTTACGTTCTTCTGGTTTAGTGACATGAGGTGGTTTGGAACCGATTACACCAGTAAAATCACCATTTTTAGAGTGGATTGTTACAGTTTGATTCATTAGCATTTGGTCATTTATACCACCAATTGTTGAGAATTTTATGTAACCGTTATCATCAATATACCTTACCATTAAACCAATTTCATCCATATGAGCTGCAAGCATTACTTTAGGTCCTTTTTTAGAGGAACCTTTTTTAGTAGCTATTACATTACCCATTAAATCTGTTTCAATATCATCAGCTACATCTTTTAATTCTCTTTTAATAATCTCTGCAATCTTTTCTTCATGTCCAGAAATACCTGGAGTCATACAGAGTTCTTCAACTAATTTAATTTCTTTTTCAAAAGACATATTTTCACCTTATGTATATTATATAATAAGTATAAAATTTTATAAAATACTTTCGTATTCACTGTAATGATTTATATTGATTAATTCATTTGGATGATTCTCTTTAACTCCATAAAAATCAAATCCATCCTCAAATATCTCTCTCAATATAGGATTCAAATTATCATCCTTATCATGCAGATACTTGATGAGTTCCATTCTATCAGCAGCAAAAGGCATTCCTAATCCTTCTGCAGTGTCTAATTTTCCTGTTTTACGTCTTCTAAGGATGGAAATTGTCTTTCTAGGATTGTCTGAGTTAAAAAGAGTGCTTAAAATATTATTAAAAGTTTCCGTACTGACTGTAGGTTGATCTCCAGTTACACATAATGCAATATCTGAATTAATGTTTTGAAGACCATTTAATAAAGAAACAGAAAGACCTACCATTATTGGATCATTTTTAATAACTTTCAATCTATCATCATGAATATTATTAATAAAAGGTAATATTTCTTCACAGTAATGGCCAAGAACCACGATACATTCATCGATATTTTCAGTATTCAATACATTATTAATTGTAGTTTCAATGATTGTACTGGAGTAATTCCCATTTTTTAATGGAAGTGTAAGTTTATTTTGTATGGGAATATTCAAGTTTTCCTGGTCTTTTCTCATTCTAGAATTTTTTCCAGCTGCAGTGATTACTGCTGAGACTGTAAGCATAATATTACCTTAATTAATAATTTTATTTTGAATAAATTTTAATAATTAATAATTGAAACAATTCCAATAATCATATCTAATTAGCATTAATTGTTTGTGCTGTTTGTTGAATTTGTGCTATTGGTTTGGTTTGCAATATAACTATTAGGAATCATTTCATAAATATCAGTATAAATTCTCATTCCAGCACCGGAACCTTCAGTCCACATGTTAATTTTAATTGGATAGGATAAAGTGTTATTGATCTTAATTCCGGTAGAAGGGCTGAAACCGTAAAGCACTGCATCACGACCGGAATCCATACCAATAGGCAAACTGAATCCTAATGACAATACAGCATTTCTAAGTGATCTTGCTGGTGGACATACTCCATGTGTAGCCATTCCGGATTCAGCTTCACTTTCAGGTACTGAACTGAATCCAACACCTTCTCTACCACATCCATATGCATTTGATGGGATTATAGTTCCATTCCAAGCTTTTACAAACTGTTTTGCATTAAATTCCCTATTTGCATCATTGTATTGTGGGTGAGAATCCAAATAGGTAAGTGCGGATGACACTTTTGTTTCTGTGTAATTTTCACCATAAACAACTACAGGAGAACCTCCTGGATATTTAAGAGAGTACTCATAAGCTTCAGGAAACTTTTCTCTTAACATATCTGGAGTAATGTAAGACCTGTTATCGTTAATACCATTAATACAGAAATCCAAATTGTATTTGGAACCTTGACCGTAATGATTGTACCAATACTTTAAGGTTTCCACATTTACCCTATCCCCAGGGATTGTGTCATTAGTCATAGTTTTAGGGTCGATATGACCTATAGTTTCATTGGTTTTATTGTTTATGATGTCTATACCACTTGGAACAATTTTTGCTTGTATATATGGGCTGTTATATCCCCAAACAAAGTCTCCAGGTGGATTTACAGTGATCTTATCATTATCTACCACTACATATCCAGGCCCTTCAAACTCATCCACTATACCATCTGAACTTACATTTCCATAAAGCAATTCAGATGATGGGGTAGGTACTGCCCCTGTGGCAATTGAGAAAAAGGCATCTGCAATTTCTCCATCTCCTATTTGGGTTAATAAAGCACCAAAATTGGAAACGATAGGGTATTTATTTATCTTGTTTTTATCTATTACGTTATCTCCTGCAAATACAGTGCTTCCGTTATCATATTTAGCTATTTCACTCATATTCTGATGATGAGTGGTTGTAGTTGCAAGGGAGACAGGTATTAGAACAATAATTATTGCAAGCAATGCAATAAATATCTTAAATGAATTTCTCTGTGTTAAACTTCTTGAGCTAATACTTACACTTCCTTTATTTAAATCTTAAATTTATAATAATATGATTATGATTTGTTGATTGATAACTTATTTTTTGTATTTTTTTCATTATTCAAACATTAACTTATTTTCCTTAGAATTCAAGGAATCACAAATCTGCTTTAATCTATCTTGTATTTTTATAATGTTTTCCTGCCCATTTCCTCCAATTAGAATCGCAGGATCATGTGAAAACTCTGCAACGAATGCTATGATTTCATCAAGATTATTGGCTATTTCAATTCTTCCTTTGTAATCAAGGGAATTTAATCTGTATTTAGCTTGATCCAATGTATCTTCTAATCCTGGGAAGAGAATAATTGCTTCTGGATTGGCTTTTACAACTTCATCCAATATGTCAAATCTGTGATTTTCATTATGTCTTGGAGTTCCTACAAAGATAGCTGAGAAATCCACTTCCTCCAATATTGGCTTAATAGCGTCGGAATTGTCGGATTTTCCAATGTATATCTCGCAATCATTTAATTTCAATACTTCTAAACGACCTTTTACAGGCTTGAAGTTTTCCAAGCTATTCTTTATAATGCTTTCATCGATTTCAAACACGTTTTTATCAATATAATTTGCTATAGCTTCACTAAGGCCTGCATTCAATTTATTGAACTTGCCAAACAAGTTCAAATCATATTCTGTCTCACCACATAGAATAGTTGATTCAGCCACTTCCTTAAATTCTTCCATATATTCCTGATTTTCATTGATAAAGATGGTTTTACCATTGAAAAATCCTTTAAGTGACTCCTTATACCCTTCCATTGAACCATGAACATTCATATGGTCATTGCCCATATTTGTAAGGGCAATCAAGTCAAAGTCGAAGCAATAGCTGCAGAAACCAACTGTCATATCGCAGACTTCAACAAGCAAGACATCGTAATCCCCATTGTCAGCTTCCATGATAAGGTCATAATAACCTTCAAATCCACCGCCAGCATTTCCTCCAACCAAAACCTTTTTCCCTGCATTTTCAAGGATCTCCTTAATCATAGTTACGGTAGTGGTCTTTCCATTGGTTCCTGTTACGCCAATGCTGAAAATGTCTCTGTGTCTTGTCTTAACATCACAAAGCAATTTATGGGAGTTCTTATAATGCTCTGATAACTTGCTTCCCCATATGCTTGGACTTAAAACAACTGCATCACAATGATCTATCTCTTCTTGGTTGTTGAATCCTAAATCAATGGATAAATTATCTTTAGTGAAGCTGATTCTATCTTTTTGTGGAGAAATGTCAACACCTGCAAGGGATATAGGCAAGTCATCGAGACTGATATTTACATTTAAGTCTGTTGCATAGACTTCCCAATCATGTTTCAATAAGGAATTCAATGCCTTTTTGCCTTCTACACCTAAACCTATAACAGCTGCTTTCATGATTTCACATATAAC
>JAZNRM010000246.1:0-12655 GCA_045590695.1 Methanobrevibacter sp. | reverse complement strand
ACTTTTGCATTTGAATCCTTTTCCTTTTCCAGCAGAGGTCATCCTTTTGCCACATTCGCAAATAGGATTCCTATAAACAACTTCATTCAGATTTAGAACTTGGAACTTCTCAATGTTGAAAGTGTTCTGTTCCCCTATTCCACCATAGAGTTCAATTTCGTCTCCTGCCCTCAATTTGGCTACAATTTTTCTAAAGCTCTTGGTTGGTTCATATGCTGCAGCCTCGATTTCACCTGTTTCATCATAGAGTGTGAAGAACATGTGTCCGCCTTCAATTATACGGGGCTTGTCCTTTACAAATCCCTTTATCTTATAGCAAGAATACTGTTTAAGCTCACTAATTGAATTTGCATCTTGAATGTGCATGTCAGTATGCTGATTTGTCTTGAAAATGCATGAATCAACAATCTCTTCATTTGGAATGACAATATCTCTTGCAGTCTCCAGAACTTCTGGACTGTTGGATCTGATTCCATACAAAACAGGACATGGAGTTTTAGGTTCAATAGCCAAATACTTGCCATCAATGTTTTCAAAGGTTTCCGGATAAGTTTCCCTGTCCATCTTAACTACAGAATCATAATCAATGTTTCTTACAGTTCCATATCTTGACGGATGCCTATATGCCAATAGCTCATAGGTATAATCTTCAAGAGGACATGAAATAGCTGCAATGGAACCGATTATCCCTCTTCCTTTCTTGAACTTATGGATTTCAGCACCAATATGGTTTGCGAACTCTTCCGCTTCTTCAATAGTGATTATTGAGTAAATTGCCTTAAATGCATAATCAATCATCTCTTCAGTGATTTCACCTTGATAGAACACAACTCCAGGATTGGTATTGTCACAATCAAACATTGAAAGCTCTGATACGTACTTAAGCACAATTTCCTTTGCAATTTCAATGTCTTGACTTAAATCCAATTTGAATGACACTCCACCATTTCCTCTTGTCTTGAATCTTGCAAAAGGATTCAATCGAATGAGTCTAGGATAGTCGATTATCTCAATGCCATTATACCTAAACTCATTTAAAATAGTGGATGCAAGGAATGTTGTGCACATTCCATCCGGTGAGTCTGTATCATCAATTCCAATATAAAAATAATCCATAATATCACTGAAATATAAGCTAAAGTTAAACTCTGAAGTTAAACGATTAAAGATTAACTATTAATATCTATAAATCTAGAAAATTAAATAGTCAATTTTATATTAATCTTAAAAGATAATAATATTATTAAAATTTATTAAAACTAATTAATAAAAATTATCTAAAAATACATTATACTATTGAAAAACATTGAATTTATACGAGGCAATCCTATGGCAATAACAAATAGGAATCAATTAATACGAGAAGTTTATCAACTGCTAAACAAAGAGGGCTTTGAAACATCAAACATCTATGAACAAAGCTGCTTTGATATAGTGGCTCGTAAGAAATTGCTAATTCTACTTTTGAAAGTCCTCGTGAATATCGATAGTATAAATGAGTCTCATGTAGAAGAGATTAGGCAAATCTCCAACGTTTTCTTAGCAAGCCCAATCATTGTGGGAGTCAAATCCAAAAATCATATTTTGGAAGAGGATGTTGTCTATGAAAGGCATGGGCTTCCTGCAATTGGCCTTGAAACCTTGAAGAACATGATTGTCTATGACGAATATCCTGAAATCCTTGCAGACCGTGGAGGGTATTACGTTCAAATCAATGGAAATGTTCTAAAGGAATACAGAGAGGAATACAACTTATCCTTGAAGGATTTAGCAGATTTGGCTCATGTTTCAAGAGCTACCATGTACAAGTATGAAAATGGTATGGTGAGAGCAAACACTGAAACTGCAATGCTTCTTGAAGAAATCTTGAATACCAAGATTACCCTTGATATCGACCTTTTTGAACCTTATCAGGAAGACATTAAGCTAAAGGCAGATACAAGCAGTCTGAATCAAACTCAAGGAACAAATGCTCAAAACTTGGCAAAATTAGGTTTTGGTGTGGTTTCAACCAATAAAAGTCCATTCGATGCACTTGCTAAAGCGGAAATAGCTACCAGAAAGAAAGAGCAAACTCCACTTATAGCAAATCTTAATGTTCAGGATGAGCAGAATACAAAGACATTGAAGAAGATGGCAATTAGCTTAAAGGACCTTTCCCTTGTAACCTCTTCAGATCCATTCTTTGTGCTTAAGGATGATAAAATCAAGGATTCCATTGACGGAATTCCAGTAATCAAGTCATGGGAAATGAAAGAGGTTGAGAATTCTAAAGAGTTCTTAAGGTTGATTAGAGAAAGAAGAAACAATTAATTAAATTTTTATTTGAATTAAAATTATCAAATTATAGGTGAAAATATGGATTTTCAAAAAAATAGAGGAATGATCATTCTTATTGTTGCATTGATATTAGCGGCTATTTTAACTTTTTATGTTGGAGTAAAGAATCCGATTATTTTAGGATTAGGCATTCTTGCAATAATTGTCATCGCAATTAACATTTATCTTGAAAAGATTAGAAAATAAATATTTTAAAAAAAGAAGAAAAAATTGAGGAATTTAAGCTTCCTCTTCAATGTCACATGGCTTAATCCACTCTTCTTCACCATTTACCAAAGTTTGAATTGCATCTATAATGCAATGTGGATTCCAGCCAACAACTGCATCTGCTTTTTCCACTATCTTTTCAACAACATATTCCACACCAAAGGAACGGACAAAAAGCAATGGAATATCATATTCCTGTGATTTGTCAATCAGTTCATCACAAATTTCCTTGTTTTGATGATAAAGACCATACAACAAGACAATCACATCTATTTTTTTAAACAACTCATCATCCAACTCATTGTCTTGAGTATTATATTCATTCCATTTGAACTCCTTTTGACTGTTTATCCTTTCCTTATAAAATTCATATTCATTATAGGAATCAATTCCCTTACTTAAAAGAAGATTATAAACCTTATTTTGATTTTCACTTGACATACAATCACTTTTGAATTAATGTAAAATTATAACAATAGTTATATAATATGTTAAAAAAATAAAAAGAATCATTTATCCAAATTGATTCTTTCTGTTGCAGTATAAAGGTTAAATCTGTCACCACGTACAAATCCGACCATGGTAATGTTTCCCTTTTCTGCAATGTCATAACCGGATCCTGCAGGAGCTGCGTTTGAAACCAATATAGGAATACCTACCCTAACCACTTTTATAAGCATGTCTGCAGGCATTCTTCCACTATAGCATACATAGCATTGGGATAAGTCAAATCCAGCCTTAGCTGCTGCACCGATTACCTTATCAACTGCCACATGACGACTTACATCTTCACGGGTAATGAACTGGTCTCCATAAACCAATTGTGTAATATGAATATTACCAGTCTCTTGCCATATTTCCGCCTTAGCAGTAAGCCTTTTCATGTTTTCTATAATTTCTGTTGCATTGACAACCAAATCAGATTCCACTGGTTCAACTGTTTTAAGCTCGCTTCTCCATCCTCCTGCACTATCAGACATAACTCCCTGATATTCCAAGAGCCTGCAAGCACAGGCATGTTTAGCTCCACCTTCCTTTTCCTGAACCAAATCATCGCTTTCAAGGTCAATTTCTGGAGTATGCATATTGACAGTTTTGATGATGACCTTCTTGTCATCGATTTCAATGCTTACAATCTCATCAACAGATTTGATCAATCCATCACCTAAACAGTATCCAATGGCAAAATCATCCAAATCTGCAGGATATGTGGAAAACTTACGTGGCTGGAGGAAGTCAATATAGAAATATATGTTCTCATCCTCAACAGTCTCTTCCTCTATCTTTTCATATTTTCCATTTTCCCATCTGATTGCAGGAATCTTTTTAATAAACTCCATATTCTTCACCTTAAAACAAATAAAAATCTAAATGATTATCTTAATTTTAATATTATCAATTTCAATAATTTATTAATTTTACAATATAATTTATAACAATAGTTATATTTATAAATTTATATTAAATCCTGTCTAAAATGCCGAATGTTTCCTCTGCCTCTCTTTCACTGGCAATTCCAACAGAAACCATATCAGCAAAATCCAAAGTGTTTAGGAAATCGAAAGCTTCCTCTGGTCTTTGAATTCCAACTGCAAGAATCTTATTGATGATTACCTTTTTGTCAATTTTATCAAGCATTCCTTTCAATTCTTCCTGCTTATCAGACCTGAAATCAGGAACATCCATCATGTATCCAAGCTTGTTTACTGGAATCATGTAAAAGTCAAAGAGGCTTTTATCTTCAAGAATAGGTGAATCAATTAATTCTTCACTTGTTTTGAAAGGAAAAGAAGTGATTATTCCAGATGGAATTCCAGTGTCATTGATTGCATCCAATATCTCAGTTATGAAATCCCAGTCATATGTGTCTATAAGGAACTCATCAACAAGCATCACAGAGTTGTCGAATTGAGCAAGATTTTCAATGTCTTCCTTCCAAGTAGCTTCAATTCTTGCCTGTTCATAATTAGGGAAAACATAATCCACGTCTGTTTTTCCGATTGTGGAAACTGATTGCATTTCAACTCCATTGTCACAAGCCATTTTGAATGCCTTAAGAAAACTCTCATTGTTTGCCAAATTAATGGACCTTACACCACATTCATATGATTTTTCAATTATCTTGCTTACATTGTTAGGGTTTCTAAGCAAGTCTAAATTATATAAACGAGTCCTATGGCCAAAATAGGCATCTGCAAGAAACGGAGCATTTCCCAAAACTACACGAGGGATTGATTTTCCTTTGAATTCTAAATCTTGATTAAAAATAATAAACACAACCTAATTGAAATTGATAATAAATTTATAACTTAAAATAATTTAAATCTAAATAAAATTTTAATTGAAATAATTATTATATTTATCGAAAAATAGCTAAAAAAAGAGTGATTAAAAAAAATTAAAAAAAGAAAAGATATTAAAAATTTAAAAGGTCATTCATTCAATATTCTTTCCACTTCGTCCTTGTGTTCAAACAATACACATCCCCCTTCATGGTCATCCAAAAGGATGCCTCCATCACGAAGTGAGCGGAATAATTTTGAATCCAATGCTTCAAGAAGTGAACTGTCTCTAACATTAATATCAGAATATGGTGAAGCAGGACAAGGTTCAGCACCACCATGGGAATTGATATGGAAAAATCCTCTTCCTGCTGCTAAACATCCTCCAGAGGTCTTTTCATCTCCAGGGAATGATAAGAACAGCATGTCATCATACTCTTTTCTAAGAAGCTCAAGCTCATCTAAAAGCAAATCCCTTTCATCATCGCCAGGAGCCAAATCTACAGTATCCTCATTTACAGGAACATATTCAATGAAAAATATCACTTTGCATCCAAAATCCCTTAATTGATTGATATATTCCCTTGAAAGCAGATTGGATAAGTTTCCTTTTGTAAATGTAAGTGAAGCTCCGAAAATTATGTTGTTCTTTTTCATCTGTTCCATTGAATTCAATAGCTGATTGTAAACACCTTCTCCTCTTCTAAGGTCAGTTACCTCTTCGTTTCCTTCAATGGAAAAGATAGGAACGAGGTTTCTGTTTTCATCAAACAACTTTAAGTAATCATTATTCAATAGGGTTCCGTTTGTAAAGATTGGGAATAGAATCTCTGGAAAATTACTTGCTTTTATGATAACGTCTTCCCTTATCATTGGCTCTCCGCCAGCAAGAACAATAAAGCTTATTCCAAGGTCTTTTGCTTGAGTGAATATATTTTCCCATTCATCTGCGCTTAATTGATTGATAGGCTCATTGTCATGGCATGCATCATTCGCCCTTGAATAGCAACCTGTACAATGCAAATTGCAGCTGCTTGTAATGCTTGCAATTAGGAAAATAGGAATATGCTGACCTTCTTTGCTATAGCTTTCCCTAATGGATGTAGCCTTTCTTGTATGCTTTGCAAATTTAGCCAAAAATAAGCTTTCCTTAGGATTCCTGAAAGTAGCCTTGATTGCATCCTTTACAATAATCTCTGCTCCCTCAGCAAGATATTCCTCTAAATTAAAATCTTCTCCCATTATTTCACCTTCACACAATCAAGCAGAAAGTTTGCATGTTCTTCCGCTTCTTTAAAGAAATTTTCCAAGGTGTCCTGTGGAATATCATCATACTTTGCACAGATCTCCAGAAGCAGGTAAATAGGAAAACTATAGTATTCCTTAGCCAGGAGTTTTGGATTGGAATCCTCATAGATAATTCCCTTTTCCTTTAGAATAGTGAAAAATCCTTCCCAGAATATCAATGGCTTAACAAGAATCTCATCTTGGAAAAACTGCCTTATCTTTTCATTGTGATGCATTTGGATAAATACCAATTTCCAGATCTTAAGGTTTTTCTCATGGCTAAACATTTCCTTTATGGCTTCTGAACCCATATGATAAAAGAGTTCAGGATTTTCAATAAGTATGTCATTGTCTTCACTTAGGAGCAAATCATTGTTATTGAGCAATTCATCATATTCAAAAAGATTTCTCAGATAGTCAAATATATCCATCAATATTGCTTCCTTAGATGAATAGTGACTATATATTGAACTTTTTTTAATTCCAACTTCTTCTGCAATCTCCCTAAGTGAAACAGAATCATATCCTTTCTTTGAAAATAAATCTAAAGACACATCAAAAATCTTTTCTTTAGTGTTCATTATTACCTACCTACCGTTCGGTAGTTATATTATATAATAAAAAGTATATAAAGTTTTCCATAGATAAAAAAAAAATCTAAATTAGCTAAAAAAGAAAAACAATTATTACTAAAAAAATTAAAAAAAAAACAAAAGATTAATGGAAAAAAGTTAAAAAAAAGAAAAAAGAAAAAGATTATTCTTTTTCAATTACAACAGCAGTTCCATATGCTAAAACTTCTTGCATGTTTTGAGATATGCTGTCTGAATCCATTCTCATGGTGATGATTGCATTTGCACCTAATTCCTTAGCATGATCAATGCAACGTTGAATGGATTCATCTCTGGATTCTTCCATCATTGAAACGTATTGCTTGATTTCTCCACCGAGCAATCCTTTTAATCCTGCACCTATATCTCCACCAATACCACGTGCACGTACGGTCAAACCGTATACAAATCCTTTTTCTTCTACAATCTTGTATCCAGGAATATGATCTGAACTTGCAATTGGAAATTCTTCTACACTTACCATTTTAATACCTCACATTGTTTTTCTAGTGAAATTTAAATTAACATAAGTTAATTACATTTATATAGGGCTATAAAGTATATAAACTTTATTTAAAGAAGATTCTATTTTAAAAAACATTCATTATTTAACAAATATTTTAAATATTATGTAAACAAAACATAATATATTATAAGGTACTTAGTGCGTAAAACCATATTAAAAAAATTATCAAACTAGATTTACGCCGCACTAAGTGCCTTTATAATCTTATCAAATAATTTTAATCTTATAAACACACATTAAAATTACTTATAACTTATTTCAATTAAAGAATGGTGAAATAATGAAAGCATTAGTCGCAGATGCAATAAATGAAAAAGGTATTGAAAACTTAAAAGAAGTTTGTGAAGTTGTAGTGGATACAAGCATTACCCCTGAAGAGTTACTTGAAACCATTGGTGAATATGATGCAATTCTCATAAGAAGCAGAACCAAATTGCCTGCTGAAGTCATTGAAAAGGCAGACAATCTTAAGATCATTGCAAGAGCAGGTGTAGGTGTAGACAACGTTGACGTAAATGCAGCTACCCAAAAAGGTATTATGGTAGTGAATGCACCTGAATCTACTTCAATCACTGTAGCAGAACACACAATGGGGCTCATCTTAAGCACTATCCGTAAAATAGCTATTGCTGACAAGTCAACCAAAGCAGGAAAATGGGAGAAAAAAGCATTTATGGGTATGGAACTTAGAAACAAGACCCTTGGTGTAATCGGTATGGGAAGAATCGGATCCCAAGTTGTAAACAGATGTAAGGCATTTGAAATGGATGCAATTGCATACGACCCATATTTACCTCCAGAAGTGGCTAAAAACATGGGTGTGGAATTATACGAAGACATTGAAGATGTATTGACTAGAGCAGATGTAATCACTATTCACGTTCCACTCACTCCTGAAACTGAACACTCAATTTCAACTGAACAATTCAAATTGATGAAAGACACTGCACTTATCTTCAACTGTGCACGTGGAGGAATCATTGACGAAGATGCATTATACGATGCTTTGAAAAATGGAGAAATCCTCGGAGCAGGTCTTGATGTATACGAAGAGGAACCTGCAAAAGATAACAAGTTGTTCGAATTGGACAATATCGTATGTACTCCTCACATTGCAGCATCCACCAAAGAGGCACAAAGGGATGCAGCTATCATCGTAGCAAATGAAGTAATTACCTTATTCAAAGGAGACATGCCTAAAAACGTTATCAACATGCCTCGTATGAACAGCAGCGAATTTGAAGAAACCAACAATTACTTAGAGCTTTGTGAAAAATTAGGAAGCTTCATTTCCCAATCTGCAAGCAGCCCAATCAAAAAATTGGAAATCACCTACAAAGGTGAAATCGCTAAACTTCCAAATAGGGAATTGTTCACAAGAACCATCTTGCAAGGTATCTTAAACCCAATCACTGAAACTGCAGTAAATGCTGTAAACGCAACCGCTGTTGCAAAAGCAAGAGGAATCAGCATCACTGAAGCTGTAAGCGATGACAGCGAAGGCTACGAAACCATGATTAAGGTTACTGCAAAAACCAAAGCAGGTCAAATGTCTGCAGACGGTACATACTTGCACGAACCTAAGATCATTAAGGTCAACGGCTACTGGGTAGATGTAAAACCTGAAGGAAACATGTTCATTGCAAAATACAAAGACATTCCTGGAAGTATCGGTGCAATCGGTACTAAATTTGGTGAACAGAACATCAACATTGGTATCATGCAAGTGGGAAGAGACTCCTCTGGTGGAGAAGCTATCATGATTCTCACTTTAGATGAACCAGCTACTAAAGAAGCTGTTGAAGAGATTAAACAATTAGAAAACGTTTATGACGCAACCAGCTTAACACTTTAGTGGAATATTAATAAAAACAGTTCAATTAGAATTCATTTGAATTCTAATTTTTTTCTTTTTTCTTTTTTCTTCAAAATTTTAAAAAAATAGTTTATTTTTAAATCTTTTTTATGATTGATTATACTTGATTTATTCTTGATTTTCATTATCCTCTTCAAGGAATTTATTTGTAACTCCTTTTAAAATAGGTTTTCCATCCCTAAATTCAATTACAAGACCTAATTTAGGACTTTGACCATTAATTCTCTCTCCACCTATTTCAACCACAGTAGGATTCAAGTCAATAGCTCCCAAATCCTCATCGGAAATGCTATATGGATCATAAGAGTCACTAAATTCATGAGAATACTTATTGGTCTTTTCCTTATCATCATCGAAGTAGGACAAATCCTTATCTAAATCAAAGAATGATGGACTAAGGTCTTTACCCTCCATTTCATCAATCTCTTCCTTGATTTGCTTCAAGTCCTCAAGCATCACATCCTTATTCTCATCCCTAAAGCTTCCAACTTCAAAGCCAACTGGCTCTCCATAAGCATTATAAGCTTTCATAGTCTCTAAACTGTATGGTTCACAGACAATTATATGGAATGGACCATGCTTTGAGAATGTTATCAAATCTGCATGGGAAGGATTTGCATTGTTTCCTGGATGTGAATGAACAGAACCCCATTTTTTCTGATTAGGTGGAATCATCCAATCATTAAAGCTTGCGCTTGTATGGGACCTTTCGCCAGGCAAGAACAATAATCCAGTGATATACAGAACATTATCCTTAACATGCCCGTCAAGCATTGCTAAAAATTCGTTGGGATATGATTTTTTAGAATAGAACACTACAGAATCAATCACTCCCTGGTCTACACAGACCTTCTTGAACTGATTCCTCCTATTCATTTTTGACACTAAATCTTCAAATCCCATAATATCACTTTAAATAATTAAAAATAGTCAGCATAATAATTGATTTTATAATTTTTCAAAGAAGTCTTGGCTAAAGATGTCCAATTCATAATCAACAAAGACTTCAGACCTTGTAGAAACTGTCTTTTCCTGTTTCTTAGGATTGAATCCTTCAATTTCCCATGATTTCTTATATACTCCAATTCCTCTTTTCTTCCAAGTTTCCACATCATTGAGATTTATTCCTCTTTCAAACAGCAGGTCATGGATTTCATTTGATTTCAATCCCTTTATTTTCTCATTAGCCTCTTCATTATCGTATTCTTTCTTAAGTGCCCAGATGCCATATCCATTGATGCAATTTCTCCAACATTCATCTTGTCTCCATTTGAAGTAGTCGGATATAGATGCATCATCGATTGGAATGATTCTTGAGTCAAATGATATAGGAAATACAATATTCCTTTCATTATCTGATAGCTTGTCCAGATTGAATTCATTAGAATAATCGTTTAATAAAGAATATGTAAAGGAACTTGAAGCCAGTGAGGCGAATACAGAATTGATCTTCTCAACTCTGCCTGAAAATGGAATCTCATCCAAAAGTATGCTGATTTCATCTGAAAATGCATAAATGAATTTAGGTGCAAATTGATTGAATATATCGAGGCAAACATTTGTGATGATTTTATAGAAGTTTTCATCATAAGGCTTTACAAGATCTAATGCTTTTGATAAACTATGAAACTTGCGTCCATCTAAACGTATGATTATATTTGAGTTTTTTGGAACCTTCATAGTTGAATAAATCTCATAATCCTTCATCTAATCACCTAAATTCTATATGATTTCATTAATTCTGATAAATTAAATTATGTTCCTACAGAGAAACATTCTCCGAAACTTTTCAAGAGCTTAATAGCTGAAAATGCAGCTAACATGCTTGTTTTTGGGTTTGCAGCAAATGGATGGTTTTCAGAACTTGTCCTAAATTCACCGAAGTCACCTTTCACTACAACCTCGTGAACATTCCTATCCACTTTTGGATCCACTATTATCTTTACATCAATGTCCATATTGCATGCAATGCTTAATGATGCTGCAACATTGATGTTAACTGGGAACTTCTCAACAGCTTCTGAAGCTTTTCCTTCAAATAGGACCTCTTCCTCTTCAACTTCCCTTCCTAATGATTTAGGTGCCTTTCTTGTAGTCAATGAAGCTTCTGTGATCTTGCCTATGGATGCTGCCTTGATACCATCCAAACCGACAATTGCACCAGAAGGAGCGTATACTTTTGCATTATGAGCTTCAGCGGTTTTTCTAACCTTGTTTCTGAATTCCCTATCCATCAATGCACCGACACTCATCACCATTAAGTCAATGCCTTTTTCAAGGATATCCAATGCAATGACCTTTAAAGCGATTGGAGAAGCAGATTCTAAAACTAAATCCACATCATCAAGCATATCCTCTAATCTTAAAACAGCAACACCATTTGCAATCTGTGCAAGATTTTCCGCTCTTTCTATGTCTGTGTCATAGAAATATTTTATTTGTATTCCACTATCGGATATGCATTCATTAACTATAGTGTTGGCTATAGCTCCACATCCTACAATACCTACTATCATCAGTTCACCTCAAATAATGAAAAATTGAAAATTTTTTTATAATCATAATATTAATTAAGAATAAATTTTCCTTAATTATAATTATTCTTTATTAAATAAAAAACTATCCTATTGAATATAGTTAAGTGTTTGAATTTTGATTTCCAATAAAAATTAAAAAATGTAAACCATTTCTTATAAATTGTTAATAACATTGATAATAACAAGAAAAATGATGAAATTTGCTTCATGAAAAAAATTGAAAAAAAGAGAAAATAAATTAAATATGTTAATTAATCTGAAACTACATTTAGAAAAAATAGGCTAATAATCAAAGGATATGGTAAAAATCTCAAAGATTAAAAACATATTTAGTAAAAGAACTATTGTGCTTTTGGTATAGGAGCTTCTACAGGAGCTTCTGCCGGAGCTGCTCTAACAGGCTCTGGTCTTGGGCGAATAGACATTTCTTCTCCAGCTACTGGAGGTTTTGGTCTTTTTAAGTCTTGAGGATCAATTAACATAATGTCGCCAATAGCAGTTACTCTGTCAAACTCAATGTTAAGTAAGCCTTCTTGGAAGGTTCTACCTACTTCTTCTTCAGGTACGAACTGGAATCCGCCTCTAAAGATATCTCTGAACCCTGCACTTTTTCTTTCAGGTTCTAAAGCTTTTACTTGAAGTCTAGAGATAGTTCCGTATCTGATATTTAAAACTACGTCGTGTACTTGACCTACATACTGTCCTGCTAATGTATATATATCCAAATCGTAAAGAGTTGAAACTTCTACCATTTTTTCACCATTATAACTCAATAAATCAAATAAAAATGTTTGTTGCCAATGCACTTAAAACATTGCAAAATCCTTTAATTTTTAAAATTTTTAGCCTATGAATAATGAATTAATAATTAAAGATATGAATTTTTTAATTTTGAATTTTATTAAGAAATTCATATGAAATTTAACAATTAAACATCAAATAAGCCTATTATATAATATATGTCTATTTGCTTATATAAATACTTTATG
>JAZNRM010000245.1:0-12819 GCA_045590695.1 Methanobrevibacter sp. | reverse complement strand
TTTACATGAATAAATTCATAATTATTAGTTATGGAAAAAACAAAAACGTATGATTTATGAATCAATGAGGTTTGAATATGAAAATAAAATTTTTTATTTCTTTTCTAATAATTTTAATCTTAACAATGGGGGCTGTTTCAGCAGAGGATTTGGATAATTCCATATCTGATGGCATGGATAATGCTTTGGATACAGATCCTGTTTCAATTGGATCTGATGAAATCATTTCAGATTCAGGTCTTCTTGCTGGGGATGCAAATGTTGATTCAGGTGATGAAAACGGACAAGACTTGGATAGCGGTTTGGGAAATGCCCAATCCCCTATATTGGAAGATGAAGATGATGTGATAACTGTTAATGATTGGGATGAATTGCAGCATTACTGTTCTTTGGACGATAGGAATTATACTCTAAAGCTAAAGGAAAACACTAACTTTTATCCATTGGATGGTGAAAATTCCTCTTATCAGATTGTGATAAGGAACAATGTAACAATTATTGGAAGTGAGGGAGCTTATATCGGTGACAGCTCTCCAGATGCAAGAAATATTACTTATGCTCCAATCTTAACAGAGGATGATTCAGGGATTGGAGTTCATATAGAAAATGTTACATTTAAGTGGATTGCTACTAGAAATGGTAATGAAGGCGTTTTTTTAACTATGGCTGGGAATACAACCAATTTAATTAAAAACTGTTATTTCTATAATATTACAACAACTACAGGTCATTCTTCCATTGTATACATTAGAAGAGGGGATGCCGCATTGGAAAATTGTACATTCATTAACTGCAGCAATTCCTTTGGATGTGTTAGCATTTATGATCCAAGGGATGACCCTAGCGGTGTTTGCAACAGTGCTCGAATGACTATGGATGATTGCTATTTTGAAAACAATAATGGTGTAGTTGAGCCAGGTTGCATAAATAATTGTGGAGTATTGATACTGAACAATACCACATTTTTAAATAATTCTGCTGGCTGGTGGGCAGGAGCGATACATACTCATTGCGGTGCAAATACTACCATTTACAATTCAAATTTCACAGATAATTTGGCCGGATGGAATGGTGGAGCTTTATACACTTACAGCTGGCTGCAGATATATAATACCACTTTCAAAGGCAACAAATGCATAACAAACAATGGTGGTGGAGCTATAGGTGCTTGCTGGTATCAACATTCCCCATTTATCCATATCGAAGAATCATATTTTGAAGATAATGAAAATACCTGTTGGGAAATAGGTGGTGAGTCCACTACAGGCACTGGTCGTGGTGGGGCGATATCAATTATGGATGATGGATTGCTTGAAGTCTTTAATTCAACATTCATTGGAAACAGCGCTGCTCATGGAACTGCAATCTGTGCTGTGGAAATCGATTATAGTGGTAAAAAATTACCTCTTGATGTAAGGATTATTGGAAACAAATTCATTAACCACACTCGAGCAGGAGAGGTCTTGGATGTCAATGTAAATGATACTTCCATATGCATTATAGAAGATAACTATTATCTGAATAATTCCATTAAATTTTCAAATCTTAATTTGAGTTATTTGGAAGAGGGCGATATATTTTACTTTGATATTAATATAAATCTATCCCATCCAAGTTATTATGATGCTGATATTTTGGATAAATGCTTGTATGATATCTATTTAAATGGGACTTATTTCAAGACAATAAATGATAGAAACTTTTCACTAAACAGTATAGCTTCAACACAGGTCTATATTCATCCATCAATAGGCAACATTAATTCTAATGTGGTATTTGCTAAAAAGAACTCCACAGTTTACATTAATGTTTCAGATATTGAATACGGTGAAAAGCAAACACTTAATTTTATGGTTAATTATAGTGATGCAAGCGGCAATTTAACGGTTTTAGTTAATGGCATTTACTATGAAGTTAATCTCACTAACCCTTCTTTGCATTTAGATATTTTGCCTGCTGGCGATTATAATGTAACTGTTACTTATAATGGAGATTTAAGATATTGTCCTTCTGTTAATAACGCTTCATTTGTTGTTAATAAGAAAATTTTAGATGATGATATATTTGATAGCTCCAATATTAGTATAAAATTACCTCTTGATGCCAAAGGTACTTTAACATTGTTTATCCAAGGGATGTATATAAGAAAAAATATCATTAATGGTAGTGCCACTATTGGAATTGGAGGATTAAGTCCAGGTAATTATGAAGCCACTATAAGCTACTCTGGAGATGAAAATTATGCTCCAGTTAGCAAGAATATCACAGTATCTGTTAAACAGCCGGCTCCTAGTGTAATCTCAACAAAACTTACTGCAAGTAAGGTTACTGCTACTTATAATATTAATAAAAATCTTATTATCATTCTTAAGGATAATAATGGCAAGGCATTGGCAAACAAGAAAGTTACTGTCAAGGTTGGATCAATCAGCAAAACCTTAACTACAAATAGCAATGGTCAGGTAAGTCTCAATGTTGCTACACTTATTCCTAAAACCTATACTGCAACAGTCAAGTTTGCAGGAGACAGTTCTTATAATGCTTCCAGTGTAAAACCTAATGTGGTTGTCAAAAAAGCAAATGTAAAGCTTGTTGCTAAGGCAAAAATATTCAAAGCTAAGGCCAAAACCAAAAAACTAACAGCTATGTTGAAAAACAACAAGGGCAAAGTGATGAAAAACAACAAGCTCACACTTAAGGTGGGCAAGAAAATTTATACTGCAAAAACCAATAAGAAAGGAGTAGCAACATTCAAAGTCAAATTGACCAAAAAAGGCAAATACGCCGTAACTGTCAAGTTTGCTGGAAGCAAATACTTCAAGGCATTAAGCAAAAAAGTAAAAATAACCATCAAATAAGTGAATAAAAAAATATTTTATTCACTTCTTCTTTTTTTAAATTTTTCCACAACCCTTGTCATATTTTTTCTTTTTTTAAATTATATTTTGGAATTTTTAAGATTTATTTGAATAAATTTATATATTATCTTAAATATATTAAATTATATATTAATTAAAATAAGTTTTAATTGATATTTTTATCCTTTTTTATAGGATAAAGATTTTTTACGGAAAAATTTTGAAAAAAAGATTTAAGGTGATTATTATTAAACCTAAATATTTTATTTTGGTCTTGGTTTTAATATCAATTATTTCTATTGGTGCAGTTAGTGCTGTAGATGATAATGATATTGGAACTGGTGTTTTAGAGACTACTGATGATTTGTCTGTGGATAGTGTTTCCACGGATGATGATTTGGATGATAGTGGTCTGGTTGATGAAAGTTTTGATTCATCTGCAGATGCTGTTTCTGTGGATGATGATTATGGTGAAAATGATATAGTTGATGAAAGTGCGGATTTGTCTGAGGATGAAAAGATTAAAAATCACTTAACTGCATTGGAATTTGATGAATTTTCATCTGATCCTGATATTCTTCATGTAAAATACATAACTGTTAATGAAAGTAATTTTAATCAATACATTGATACTGATGGTAGTTTAAAGACTAATAGAAATCTACGATTTGTAGGTACTTTTTCAAATTGGCTATATCCATTCAATACTTTTGTTTTTAATAGGTCAGTATATTTTGATATGCGCAGTGCTACATTTAATGGTTTTTCATTTAATTTAACCTCTCCTAATATTCATCTTATTGGAGGTACTTACACAACTGATTGGGAAATGAGTGTAGATGATAAATTAATGTCTATAATGGCAAATAATATTTCCATTTCTAACTGTAATTGTATGATTTATCCTGCTCATGAAAGTAATTTTATCGGTTTTGATGTTATAAATGCCAATAATACTGCATTAAAGAATAATATAATTAAATATGATATGATAACTTTACTCTATCAAAATTATTACAATTATGTTATTCGATTATTGAATAGTTGTAATGCTACTCTTCAGAACAATACTATCAATGCTACCTTGCCATTTAAAAGTGTCAATTTTAATGTGACTTTCCCAAATATTGCTACAGATATGGTTGCAGGTATTGCAATACAAAGTTCTCATGGATTTAAACTTTTGAATAATTCTATTTCCATCACAGGAAGAGCTTTCAGTGATTACTATCCAACATTGGATACAATAATTATTGTCCAGTCAAATAATGGAATTATTTCTGGCAATATTATTAATGAAACCGATACAAATTATGATACTAGTGATAATTATTTATATGGTATAGATCTTTATGAACTTTCTAATGTGACTGTTTCTAATAATAAAATTACTATGTATAGTATTGGTGGCGTAGTTAATCCATTAGGTGGTGGGGCTGCATATCCTATTCAAATAACAGGTCCTGTAAGTGACATTTTTATCCATGGTAATAATTTGACTACAGAAAATAATGGTCCTAATGTAGGAATCTATTCTCAAAATTATTATGGTCAAACCAATATTACAATTTATAATAATTCCATTAATGTGTCAGGAAAAGCTGGAGACAATTATTATTCACTAGTTTCTGGTATGGAACTCCAAGATACCTATGCGGAAGTTTATAATAACACTATCAATGTTGAAGATCGTAATAATTATAGTGCTACTAGTTATGTTTATGGAATAAGTTATAATCAAACTACCAATTCAAATCATACATTCAATATTTATGATAACACTATTACAACCAATGGTCATTATGCTGTTTTTTTAGTTTCTTCAAATAGCAGTGTTGTAAATCATAATTTCCTAGAGACTCATGATTTATGTTGTAATAATGCAGTGTATGCTCCTACAGCTAATATAACTAATAACTATTGTTCATGCCCTAATTGTAACTGTACTTCAACAAATTGCAATTGCAATCATAATAGGGGAAGTTCTGACAATAAAAATAAGAAACAAGGAATTTTAGGTGCAGTAAATGATGAAATTCTAACAGATGATGCGCCTCAAACCATTGAATTGTATGTCGGTCCAAATGATGGAGATGGAGATGGAACTTTAGAAAACCCTTATGCAAATGTAATATTGGCTTGGGGAGAATATGTCCAAAAATTAGATATTAATTCTTTAACAAACATAATCATTTATTTTGATGAAGGAACTTATCATTATAATTGGGATGATGACACTGATTTAATATATTATAATGAATATGATATGAACTATGATACTTACTATTTGTTGGTAAATGAAAATTGCAATATAACTTTCAGGCCAATAGAGGGCAAAGTAGTTAATTTTGAATTTGATGAATATGCGGGTTTACCGTTTGAATTTTCCGATTTTGTGGGATTAAAATTATTGAATGTCAATTTTATTATGAACTACGCGGTTAACTTGCCTTCTGGATCAAAGATATCTTATGAAAATTGTACTTTTAAGAATATAGATTTCTCTGATGGTTGGTTCCCAATTGATGAACAAATAATCGGATGTACTTTTGATAATGGAATTATTAAATTTAGCATTGATGGAAATTCAGAGTTAGTTGCTATTAACTACTGTACTTTTTATAATTTGAATGATGTTATAAATGTAACCTATTTTAATGAACCTTCTAGATTATATAATGCAAATTATAATTGGTGGGGCTCTAATAATCCTCAATTCTATCCGATTTTATATCCTGGTTCTCCATCAGAAACCACATTTGACCTTTCTAGCAAATTTAACTACACAATCTTTGCTGTTTATAATACCACTGCAAATTATATTGGTGATAATCAGTGGGAAGTTATTGGTAAGTTGACTTGGAACGATGGAACAACAGAAGGTATTGAAAGATTGTATGATATGCCTGTTTCATTATCCTCTACTACAGGTACTTTTAATGAAACCAATCCAATATTGAAAGATGGTATTTTTAAAGTAACTTATACCAGTGATAATGTAGTTCATGAAATCAATGCCCTTTGTGATAAGGAAAATCAAACTTTGAGTTTTGTTAAAACTTTTGATGTTGGTGTTATTGCAGATAATATCACTTATGGCGACTATGCTAATGTTACTGTAACTGTTTCAGATAGCGTTGACGCTATGATAAATGTCACTGTAAACGAACAGACTTATTCAGCTAAAGCGGATACCTGCGTAATTGTTCCTATTTTTGAGCTTTTAGATGTAGGCACTTATACTGTGGATGTTGTTTTGTTTGATGCTGAAAACAATATATTAGGTTCCAATTCAACTACTTTTGAGGTCAAGAAAGCTGAACCTGCTAATGACACTCCTGTAACTCCTACTAAACTTGCTACCAAGCTTAGTGCTCCTAAGGTTACTGCTACCTATAATGTAGCCAAGAAGCTTGTCATCACCTTAAAAGATGCAAATGGCAAAGTTTTGGCAAATAAAAAAGTAACTGTGAAAGTTGGATCCATCAGCAAGACCTTAAAGACCAATGCTAAAGGTCAAGTAAGTCTTAATGTTGCTAAATTGGTTCCTAAGACCTACACTGCAACTGTCAAGTTTGCAGGAGATAGCAACTACGCTGCTTCCACCTTAAAGCCTAAGGTTGTTGTTAAAAAGGCTAAAGTCAAACTTGCAGCTAAAGCAAAGACATTTAAGGCTAAAGTCAAGACCAAAAAGTATACTGTTACCCTTAAAAACAATAAAGGCAAAGTATTGAAAAAGGTCAAACTTACCTTGAAAATAGGCAAAAAGACCTACAAGGCAAAAACCAACAGCAAAGGTAAAGCAACCTTTAAAATTACCAAATTAACCAAAAAAGGTAAAAAAACAGCTACTGTCAAGTTTGCAGGAAGCAAATACTACAAGGCTTTAAGCAAAAAAGTAAAAATAACCATCAAATAAGTGAATATTTCATTCACTTATTTTTCTTTTTTTTTTTTTAATCTGTTTTCATAACTCCTTTTTTCAATTTCTGCATATATTGTTTCACCACTCTTTTTTACAGTCTTAACAAATCATTAAAAAATTAGTTATAAATATTAGGTCAAATAAATAATTTATTACTCAATTAATGTTAGCGATAGGATAGAATCGCAATGATTAGGGAATTTCATGCAGGAAATTGCCATTCATAAAAAAATTATAAATGTATACATCAGTGATAAAATGATAGACACACATTGTCATATAGATTTTGATGAATTTGATCCAGACCGTGATAAGGTAATAGAAAGGGCTAAGGAAAAGCTCAATGCTGTCATCAATTCAGGATATGGTTTGGAAAGCAATGCAAAGGCATTGGCACTTTCAAAGGAGTATGAAGGATTCGTTTATCCAACCTTTGGATTCCATCCAGTATCATCCCAGAACTCTCCTCAAGAGGAGATAGATGCAGCTCATAAGCAGATGATTGAGCATATTGATGAGATTTTGGCAGTTGGGGAAGTTGGAATGGATTTCTTCTATTGCACAGACAAGGCATTGAGAGCAAGACAACAGGAAATATTCACTGGATTCATTGAAATTGCAAATGAATATAAGAAACCATTGCTTATTCACGGAAGGGACTGTGAAAAGAAAATATTCAACTTATTGAAGGGATATGATGACATTCCTAAGGTGATCTATCATTGTTATGGTGGCAGCCTAAAGACAGCAAGGAAGATCTTGGATATGGAAGGCCATTACCTAAGCTGTTCAACCATGGTGTGCTACAGTCAAAGACATCAAGACCTTTTCAAGGAAATTCCTATTGAAAGAATCTTGACTGAAACTGACAGCCCATACTTGGCAATGACCAAGGATGAAAGGAATGAACCTGCAAATGTTGCACTTGCAGTTGAAAAATTAGCTGAACTTCATGAATGTGAAGTAAGTGATATAGACCAACAAACTGAAAAGAATGCAAGATATGTATTTGGCATATAATTTTAAAGAAACGATTAATTAAATTGATACTTATAAATATTATTCAATTCTGATAAACCTATTATTAAATTTAAAGGTATGATATTATGAAACCTTATGTAATCCTTAATGCAGCTATGACATTGGATGGAAAAATAGCTACAAAAACAGGAAGTTCTGAAATTTCAGGGCCTGAAGATCTTGAACGTGTTCATGAAATCAGAAAGGAAGTTGATGGGATCATGGTTGGAATTGGGACAGTTCTTGCAGATGACCCAAGACTTACTGTTCATAAGATAAATGCAAAAAAAGAGGACAATCCTGTTAGAGTTGTAGTTGACAATAAGGCAAGGACTCCACTTGACTTTAGGATATTGAATGATGATGCAGAAACAATCATTGCAGTAAGCAGTCTTTGTGATGAGAATAATCCTGATTGTGATGAGGATGCAGTTTTAAGGGCAAAGGAACTTTCCAAAAGAGTCAATGTTTTCTATTCATCTAATGAATCTGTAGATTTAGCTGAATTTATGGAGCACTTGTATTCTCAAGGAATTGAAACCCTTATGCTTGAAGGAGGATCCACACTTAACTTTTCCATGATCAAGGAAAATCTCATTGATGAAGTGAAGATATGCATTGCTCCTATGATTGTTGGAGGAAAGGATTCCAAAACATTCTTCGATGGTGAAGGATTTGATTATATGAAGGAAGCTATTCCATTGAAATTAGAGAAGTATTATCCTTTAGGAAAGGACTTTGTTATGGAATACAAGGTTTTAAAATAAGGTTTAATGATTAATTTTTTCTTACTGAATTTCCATCATTTTTTTGAATTTTAATTTGCAAGTCTGCTAATTTTTCACCACCCTTTTTTTAATATTAATTTAATAGATATTTCTCAAAAATCACTTCTGTGTTTTTGCACAAAATCGCACTTAGATAATGTTTATTATCCTTGCTTTTAATATTATTTCAATATAGAAAGTAGATTATGGGGTTCTGACTAATCAGTTTAATTTTTATAATAGTTACTTTTCTTTATGGAATGGAAGTAATCATATTCCGCTGTTTTTTATGAACTCCAGTTTGATTTAAATTAAAAAAAGGAGAATAATAAATGAAGGATTATTCTATTGAAGAGGCAATTGAAATAATTAATTCATGTGATGAATCATTTGTGGCAGATACAAAGCATTTTGATATTAGGAATGTTCAAAGAATAGGAGATTTAGGTTTGATCTTTCAGACATTCTTATATAATCAATTAATGGGAATAATCAAACAGGACTATAATAAATTCAGACTATATTTTGAACATATCAAAAGCCTACAAAAGATATATCATTAGTGATAGGCATAAATGATAATAGAACTGTAAACTTTATAACTGTAATGGAAACTTATAGGAATCAAAGGGTGAGAAAATGAGCCGGGAAGTAGTATATGATTATGATTCTAAGGGAGACTCCCTATTCATATATTGTGTTGAGGATTATGAATATGAGGTTTCATTTGAATTGGACAATGATATAATTCTAGACATTGATTCAGAAGGGCAACCAGTTGCATTTGAATTTTTAAATGCATCAAAAATATTCAATTTGGATAAGGGATTTTTCAAAAATTTAGCAAAAATCTCCATTCGACTAATTGTCACTGAAAAGAAGATTGACTTAAAGGTTCAATTGATTGTTCCTGTTCATAATAAGACACAAATTTTTGGTGTTAATAGGATTGCAACTAATTTAAATGGGATTCCTGCAGTTGAATCTGAATTGGTTACAGTATGATAGATAATTGGTTTGATGATGAAAAGAACTAATTTGAAATAAAAATAGTTAAAAAGAGTAAATGAAAATTAAAATTAAAAATTATTAATAAAATAAATAAAAAATAAAAATCTGTAATAATTTAATAAAATAAAGTAAAATCATATAAAATAATGTAAAAGCAAACAAGTCATTTCTTCTTTGTTTGCTCCTACTTGTTTTTGAAATTTTGGTTTTCAAATTGAGGTTTTATTTTTCGTATCTTGATAGTTCCACCTCTAATTTTTATTTTCGATTTGTGCGATTTGTTTTTCTTTTTTTGTTTGATTTGAAATATAGATTGAAGCAATGTTTTGTCGAATGATTTTAGTTTAATTCCTTGCTAAAACACATTTTTTTTTAAAAAATTACTTATTTTTGTTTTTGACTAATTTAAAAAAATTAATCATTTCGTTCAACAGCTTAATCAATTGCAAATACAATTGATGCATTTTAGTTTAAATGTCTCTAATCAGGCTAATTAGTACATTCTAACTCTTTTGGAGATATTCAGGGTCATTTTTTCTTTGGATTTTGATAGTATTCATTTTAATCCAGTATCTTGTTTTCGACGCTGGAGTTGTCCCAAATATCTATATTAATATTTGTTCTTATAGTATATAACTGTTTGTATATTTACAAACATTTTCTATATATGCAAATATTTAGGTATACCTAAACATTTATATATGATGAAAACAAACTATTATTAAAGATATTTAGGTACACCTAAATTTAAAGGATTCGCCTACAAGTAAAAAGAATACTGTCATTAATCACTCCAAATTAAAATCAAGTCCTTGAAATTTATGTACTTTTGTCTTTAATTCTCGGGAGGTGAAATATTGGGAAGAACCAAAAGTGGAATTTGTGGTAAGAAGCAGATTAAACCGACTAAACGAGAAAGAAAAAGAGATCCAAAAGTTGTTTCTTTCAGAAGATGATTTTTGGAAATGACCTTTAAATAGTTCTAAACTTTTAAAACTTTATTGCTATATATGCTCTAACAACAAAACATTACTGGAAAATTTATCTTCAAAATTTCAATCAAATCAAATCAAAACACACATCCAAAATAAATTCACTATATAATTTTCCAAAATCGCTCAAATCAAATCTCTGTTCTAGAGCTGTATTAAAAAAGTTTTAATTTCTAAAATTAAATTAATTGGCAAACAAAAAGGATTCATTCTTTTTTGTTGCTGGTTGATGATTACTGTTTTTCAAGATTTTGTATTTTTAAGCTATTTTTTTAAATTATTTTTAAAACTTTATTAATGAGTTTTTACATATACATATATAATTAGTTAAAAAATTTTTTAGCAGGTGAAAATATGGGAAATATGGCTGAAGCAAGACGAAAAATGCATGAAAGAGATGAAAGAGTAAAAAAGGAAAACAAGTCTGAAGTCAAGAAAATAAGAAATTTCTTCTTTGGCTGCTGCAACGATAAGGAAAGCAAAAAAGTCAAGGAACACAAATGATATTTCAATGGATTATAAAACACTATTTTTAAAAAAAGATTTATTTTAATTTTATATTTAATTAATTTTTAATAAAATAAAAAAAGTAAAATATGGAATAATTAAAGGTTTATTCCATGTCTTTTTAAGATTTTTCTAGGATTTTCAACGGTAGCTTTCAACACTTCTTCTTCTGTCATTCCAGCTCCTAATCCTATTTCAAATGCTCTTTCAAATGTAATTAGATTGTCAGGAGAATGGGTATCTGTATCGATTAAAAGATCATTTCCAACTTCTCTTGCAATGTTTGCTACGTGACCGTTTCCTAAGCAGTGGCCTTTTCTTGCACTGATTTCCAAAGCGACATCATTCTTTTTAGCAAGTTCTGCCTCTTCTTTTGTGATTAAACCAGGGTGGCCTAAGATATCGATTTCCTTACAGTTAACCGCAGCAAAGTTAGTTCCTTCCACAACAGGTTCATTCAATGTTTCACCATGAACAACAACAATCTTTGCACCTAATTCACGAGCCTTATCTGCAAGGTCTGGAATGGATTCGACAGGAGCGTGAGTGATTTCAGCACCTAAAACCACTGTAATGTCCCAGTTATTGTTTATATCATCAATTGCAGCGCTGATTTCAGGAATGGTGTTGATGTTTGAGTAATCAACATGATCGGTGATAGCTATTGCTTCATGTCCAAGTACAAGTGCTCTTCTTGCAAGTTCAGATGGCAAAAGCTCTCCATCACTGAATAAGCTGTGCATATGTAAATCAATTCTTTTATAATTCAATAATATCTCTCCTTCGAGTAAAATAATTGTTATTTTGAATAATCTGTAATTATAAACTTTTATAAATGTTAAAATCTATATTTATATTAATTAAATAGAATTATATATTTAATGTTTAATATTTTTATTCTTATGATTTATAAACTTATTATTTATTATAAATTAATTTTAAACTAGATGTGTTAAAATGATTTCCGTATTTGTTCCATCTCATATCACTGGTTTCTTCAGCATTATTGATAATGAAGACCCATTGCTGAAAGGATCTTTAGGTGCAGGAGTGCTTTTGGATAAGGGTGTTATCACTGAAATAGGTGAAAGTGAGGAGTTCTCTATTTTAATAAATGGAAAGAAGGATGAATACAATGAGGTAATTATTCTTAAAACCATTGATCTAATGAAAAAGGATATCGAGATTGATTTGAATAATGTCATTATAAAACAAACCATTCAGGTTCCTATAGGATGCGGTTTTGGTACATCCGCTTCATCAGCTATTGGCACTGCCATTTGCATAAATGAGCACTTTGATTTAGGACTCTCTATAGAGGAATGTGGCAAGTATGCCCATTTGGCAGAAGTGGAGCTTGGAACCGGTCTTGGGGATGTGATTGGAGAGCTTTCAAAAGGAATAGTTCTCAGAACAAAACCAGGTGCTCCCGGATATGGTGAAGCAAAATCAATCGTTCCTCATGAAAAAACAGGATTTGGAGTTTTTGAAGTCTTGAAATCAGATTTCTATGTAATAACCAAGTCATTGGGAGAGATATCAACCGCTTCAATCATAGAGGACCCAAAGCATAAGAAGATAATTACACAAGTTGGATTGGAAATAGGCGAAGAGTTCAACAAAAAAGATGATGGAATAGTCATTGGATCAAAATTCAAGAATAAGTTCAATGTAGCTGTTGACAGTGAATTCAATGAAGAGGAAACAATCAAGAAATTCATGAATGCCTCATTGAAATT
>JAZNRM010000244.1:0-14056 GCA_045590695.1 Methanobrevibacter sp. | reverse complement strand
TATGGAAAACTTTATATATTACCTATTACAAAACTATCATTACAAAATGTAAAGGGAAATTTTTAAGGAAAACATAACCGCCATATTAAAAAAATTATATCCATACATCAATAACACCACTAAAAAATAAATAATTTTTTTAATAATAGCTCATTGTTTTTTAAAATGGAGATTGTCATCTCCACTCTTTTTACATTAAAATTTCTAAAAAATACAAGGAGCTGATAAAATGGTTGATTTTATAAACTTAGCAATCGACAAGAATGACATAATCTACGACGGCAAGGTAAAGATGACCTACGGAGGTCAAGGAATCATTCGCTTCAAGGATAAGATGCTTGGAAAACGTGTATATGTAATATTTCCCATGTATCGCAAAAACACTGAAGATAGAGTGATCGTAGCTGTAGATGAAATATTGAATAAGGGAATTCATCCTGAAAACGATCACTCCTGTGGAATACCTTTAGGCAGAAAATATGTTGGTCGCAAATGCATCACCATATTGCAAGAAGGATAAAATATAATCATAGGAATATATAGGAGGAAAAATATTATGACTAAAGAATACCCAATGACCTACGAGGAATACGAAAAAAAAGTAATCGAAATATTCCTAAAAAGGTTTGATACAAAAGACCAAGAAAAAGCACTTGAAAAAGTGACAGAACTATTGGAAAAAGAACCTAATTTCATAAGAGGTTCATACGGACAGTCATGTTTCCGTTATACCCACCCTGAAATATATGGTGAAAACTGCAAAAGAGCATTTGAAGATGATAAAATAGATTCAATAGCAGTGAACACTTTAGACATGTTCCTTGGAGGAGAATTAGATTAAAAATGCAAGACGGTTAAGCGAATCAAAAAACATCAATTATTAAAGGGGGTAAAAAATGTCAGCAAAAAAAGAATACCCAATGACTTATGAGGAATACGAGAAAAGAGTAATAGAGTTATTTATTGAACTATACCCTAAAGACAAACAAGAGGAAGGAATGGAAAGATTAAATGGATTGTTAGAAGCAGAACCTGAATTCATTGAAGGATTATATGAAGATACTTGTTTCCGCTATGACAACCCACAAATATACAGTGACACATGCAAACAAGTGTTCGATGATTATCTTTTAGAAGCAATCCCAGTACATAATTTAAATTTATTGCTTGGAGGAAATTAAATAGATTTTTTTAAAAGTGGAGTGATATATATGAAAATGGAAAAGACATATGATACAGAAAATAAGGAAATTCTGATTTTTGACTGGTGCATAGGCAGGGTCCGTGAATATCTGGAGGATAATGGAATCACACACAAGTGGCATAGTGCATATAAGTACGGCACCACCCAATGGGTCTTTGTGAATCTCAATAGAAGGACCTACACTCTAGGCGTTGGAGGAATCCAGACAGGCAGGCCTCTTAAGCATCATGCGATAACATTCGACGAATTCAAATTCATCTTCGGTGTTTATGAGGAATTCGGAGAGGGCAAGGCTCTTGATGAGGCTGTAGAGCATGTCTATGCCAAGTATGAAGGAATGGAAATATTCACTTTCCATAGTGAAAGGTTCGATTTGGAGAAGCCTAAAGGGTGGATTGAACCCCCGAAAAGAGAGAAAAAATATATAAATATGCATAAGGATGTGATAAAGGATGATGATTGATCCAAAAATTTACTCACAAAGCATCAGGAATGAGAACTTGACAGAGCTTAAAAAAGAGAGAAATAGATTAATTGAGGAGATAAGGGAATATGATGATGCAATAGATGACGACAACATTTTCATGAGTGGCAATCCTGATCCTGAAACCATCTACCTGAACAATCATTTATACTTGGCCGAAGTGTGCATGCTGATTGGCGAAAGGCTTTCCCACGGCGACTTTAATGATGAATTCTAAAGGATTTGCTTCTTAAAATCCAATTAATATTTTGAACAATCTGAGGCAATGAAAAAGCAAAGGGAGGTGATATCATGCACGATTTGACAAAGATTAGGAAAAGCTTTGATGAACTTGTATTAAGCAGATTGAGTGCTGAAGCTCTAAAGAGAAACTGCATTGATGAGAATGAGGAACTGATAACTGAAGAACTGTTAAACAAAAAGGAAATAATCGAAGTTCCCTTTGGAGCAATCATTTACTTTTTAGTTCTTGAAGATGAAAATCCTGTATTGTATCTTGAGAAAGCTTCAAGAATGGGTTCAGATGACCTTTATATCATTAATGAAGATGGATGCAAATATTATGACATTTATGAGGGATATCCTCCTGAAATTAAGGAGAGATATTTCAATCATTTGGAAAATATAAAAGAAACAAGAAACAGATT
The DNA here is from genome assembly GCA_045590695.1 of Methanobrevibacter sp. Lineage (GTDB taxonomy): Archaea > Methanobacteriota > Methanobacteria > Methanobacteriales > Methanobacteriaceae > Methanobrevibacter. The sequence continues at coordinate 11,721 of JAZNRM010000244.1, read as the reverse complement.
TAATAAAAAGGAATAAAGGAGGAATAAATATGGATTGCATTAAATCAGGAATAATCGGAGCGATTGTAGGAGATGCACTTGGACTTCCTGTGCAATTTGAACCAAGGAAATTCCGTGACATAGACCCTGTAACTAAAATGACAGGAAACGGTGCATTTGACCTTCCAGCAGGAAGCTGGTCAGATGACTCTTCATTAATTCTTGCAACAATTGATGGATTGAGCAAAAGTCTAAAGAACAAGGGATATGATGAAGACATGAAATTAAATGAACTCATCGACTATGAAATAATCATGAAGAACTTTTCCCTTTGGCTTAATAATGGAAAATTCACACCATACGGCCAGGCCTATGACATAGGTGGTGCCACCATGGATGGAATTCATAGGTATGATAGGGGCACTGAGCCAATATTATCTGGAGGAATAGGTGAAAGGGACAATGGAAACGGATCTTTAATGAGAATCCTTCCAATAGCTTTCTTCATCCATTATCTTTCTCAAAAAAACTCAATTGATGAAGATGAAAAGATGGCCGCTATCCATAACTTGTCTTCACTCACCCATAGGCATAGAAGAAGCCAGTTGTGCTGTGGAATCTATGTTAACATTGCTCTTGAATTTCTAGAAAACCATGACAGTGATTTAAGTCTAGAAGAATTGATTGCCAATGGAATAGATAAGTCAAAGGAATATTATTTCAATAATCCTTCTTTTGAAAAGGAATTGCATCATTTCGATAGAGTGTTTTCCTTAAACATTCAGAATCTTCCAAGAGATGAGATTAAAAGTGGAGGATATACAATATCTTCTCTTGAAGCTTCAATATGGTGTCTATTGAATAATGAAAACTATAAGGATACTCTACTTCAGGCTGTAAATCTTGGATATGATACTGATACCACTGCATGCATTGTAGGGGGATTAGCTGGAATTTACTATGGCTATGAGGATATTCCTGCTGAATGGATAAATAAATTGGCTAGATTAGATTATATTGAAGATTTAATTGAAAATTTTGCTTTAGAATTAAAATAAAAATATCAGAAGGTGATATGATGGAACATGGACCTGACAACACTAAATTAGAAAAATTAATGGAAGACCCTCAAAAGCAAGAGGAATTCATTGAAGAACTTAGGAAATCCCAACTTTTCTTGCCTGTCATATTCTCAGAGAATATGTTTGAAGGAATTGAGGATTCAAAACCTGGAGATGTCTTTACACTCAAAGAGCCATCAGGATATGATATAAACTTCTTAACAGACAATAATGGGAATAGAGCAATTCCTCTCTTCACCAGCAGTGAAAAGATGGAAGAAGGAGGTCTTAAAAGCTCTGCAATGGTAATGTACGTACCGGATCTTGCAAATATGTTCAAGAGATTGAAAAACAATTACAAATACATTGCAATCAATCCAATCTGTGAAATTGGTGCAGACATGCCTATCGTACCATTCATTAAACTGTTTGCCACTAAGGATGAAGAGCCAATAGAGGTTGATTTGAACAATCCTGAAAGTGTGGCAACTATGGTTTGCAAAGCTGCATATGAAAATACTGGCCTTTTTGTTCATGACATCAATTTGCCGGATAAATGGGCAGAAAAGTATGAAATAGGCACATTAATCAAGGAAAGGGGCTTTGTGGACATGACCAACAAGATTGGTCAAATGACTACTAGCCACAGATATGCCATCATTTCCAATCATGTAGCAAACTTCTCCCAGTTTGAAGATGGAACCAACTGGAACTTGCATACTGCTGCCCCAAATTCAAAATTCAAGGTCTTGGATGTTTATGAATTTAAGGGAAAGACTCAAATTCTCCTATTGCATCTAATAGAAAATCTTGAAGACTTCTTTGTTGACAATGGTTCAATTGATAATGGATATGTTGAATTAGCTAGAAAAATCTTTGAAGAATCATTTGAAAAAGAGATAATTGAAGAAGTCAATACAAAAGAATGGCTAGAAAGATGCAGTTTTCCTATAGGTATGGACAATGATGGAAACCTATGGAGTCTTGATGATTAAAAAAAAAACAAGAAAAGAGGAAGAAAAAAAGAAAAATATCATTGATGTTTCTTGTGTGAAAACTCAAGGAACTCAATTCTATTCTCTTTTTTGCAAAATGAATAATATAACCTGAATGAATCTGCAACATAAACTTCTTGCTGACCTTTACGGTTGCAAGACAAATGCTTGCCCACATTCGGATTTATAAAGATTTGCTTGATCTTCTTCAATAATTGAGATAAAACGGATTTATCCAATTTCTTTAGAGACTTAACAAAATCCCTATCACATATCCATTCTATTAATGAATCGCCTAAAATCTCTTGAAGCACAGCATTGAGCTGACTTTCATTTCTAATTTTATTAGGGCAAGATGCATAGATCTTGATAATCACCCAACAAAACTACGACTTTAAGTCTTTCTTCCTCCCAAAATATCGTTTAGGCAGTATTTGCCTTTATCTAATTCAACCACTCTGTACTTTTTACCAGTTTTTGTGTTTAAAATAGACATAGTTTTCTCCGATATTCCTGTGGTTTTAAAAACCACAAATATACTCTATTTTTGGTATATATAAAAAAGTTTCTAATTCTTAACTTATATATCATAATAAGAAAATATGGATTTTTTATATATGGTATTAAAATAATTAAAGTAACACTAAATATTTTTAATACTTTAAAGTATAACCTATCAAAATATTAATCGTAAATTTAATTTAATCGATACCTTTAAATATTCCAAAAACAAATATTATATTGTAGAAGCAAATGGACAAAAAACACCATACATCACAAAGCCATTTGCTTTTTATGTAAAGGGGGAAAAATATGTTAAATAATGAATTACACCAAGATATTGAAGAGTATCCGGTAGAAGAATTGCATTTTGCGAAATACGAACTTGTACGCTTGATGAAGATGAATCTCGATGATGACAAAATGATCAGAGAGCGAGTCAAGGTTGAAATGAACAGATTCCTATACCATATTCTTAAGGAAGTCTGCTTTGAAATGAATAAGCAGCCATACACCACAATTGAATATGAAATGTTTGAGGAAGCCATTTATCCTTATATCCATGTCAAAGAGATCAATCAGGAAAAGAAGAGAATTTTGGCACATTTGGATGCAATCAAATCAGATTGCGAAGTATTATCTGCATATGTTAAGAAAACTCTCAAAATCCGTGATACACCTGATGAAGATGATTTCATTCCTTTGACAGGAAGAGTAAAAGCTATTAAAAAGATAAGTAAAAAAGAAGATTACTAATTTTTTTACTTATCCCTTTTTTCAAAATAAAATAAATAATATAATCTTTTTTTAAAAAATCTATAAATATGGAAGCTATGACATTGCAGAAAATCATTGCATTACAATAAGAAAAAATAAAAAAAATAATAATAAAACTTATGAAAAAACAGAACAATTTAAGAAACTATTTTTAATAAAAAATACAAAACATTAAACATAAGTGTAAAAGGTGAATGCAATGAATGAAATCATAGACAACTATAATGTTAATGCAGAAATTGAAATAGACAACAGTGAACTTGAAGACATAATGCTTATTGAACCTGGCATGATGACCATTGCAGATGAAGAGGAGTTCTTCAGATTATTAAAGGAAGCCAAATTGTTCATCCCAATCCATTGGGAAAAGGAAGAGGTATTCAATATTGAAGACCAAAGCGTTGTAGATGTTATCAAGCCTGTGCCTCCACTTGGATTCAATTTCATTTCACTTACCATTAATGATAATGAAAGGGCTCTTGTAGCATTCACCAGAAAAGAGATCATGAAGGAAATCAAGCTTAAGAAAGACCATATTATAATGAACATGAGAGATCTTGCAAAAATCTTGTATGGATTTGGCGATACCTTCTCATCAATCATCATAAATCCTCAAACTGAACATTCCATTATAGTCAACGCTTCTACACTTATAGACCTATTTAAGGAAAAGGCAAAAAATCCTTTCATTGCTTCACTTGAACAGACTTTGGCTACATTGAAGACCAAATCTGTGGAACTTGACAAACATTACATGTTCTTTATCCGCTCAGAGTATGAGTTCATGGAAAATGAGGCTGTAGATGGAATCTTTACAGCAAAAATGCCTCTAAGGGCATGCACTGACCCTAATTTCCAATCCAATCTTCCAATATTGCACAAGATAATGATGATGGAAGGCCAAAAAATATTGTACACTGGCAAAAGCGAGGAAGTGACTGATTTCAATGTATTGATTGCACCGGGATGCGAATTCCAAAAGTTCTATGACGAAGACGGAGACACTTCCGTATGGAGATGCATTAAACAGCCATTCTATGACAATCTTGAAGAAGAGGATGACGGTGAAGAATAAGCAAAAGTGATTAGATGACTACACTAAACAATAAAAAGCTAAAGAAACTATTGAAATCAAAGTCAAGAGTTAAGATAGAGCAGAACCCTGACTTGTTCTATAAGGAATTCTTAAAATCAGAAGTTTTTGTTCCAGTCATTGCAATGGAAAATGAGGAATCATTAATCGATGGAGACACACTTGACTTGCAGATTGGCTTCTTTGATGAGGAAAATGGAGACCGTAACATATACTTGTTTACAGATACAAACGAATTGGAAAAGGCAGGATACCAAATCAAGTCAATAGCTGTTAACGTAATGGAATTATCTCTCATATTGTCACAGTTTGACATTGATTTCAATTATATTGTAATAAACCCATACAGCGTTGATTCATATAAGATAGACTTTGATGAATTTTTAGAGAAAAATAACTTTTAGGGATTTAAATGAGCATACTCTATAATGAAAAACTTGAAGAATTGATGAAAATACAATCAGAAATGAGCGAAGAGGAAAATGAACATTTCCTAAATGAATTTAGAAAATCAGAACTGCTGGTTCCTCTTCAGATAGAGCTCGACTCACTAGACCTAGAAAACATGAATCTAGAGGGATTGAATGAAATCAATAAGGAAGTCAAGTTTCATTTAAAATCTTTTGTAGGCCCAAATGGAATCAAAGTCATACCTATTTTTACAGATGAGGAAAACATTCATGATGTTCAATTGAACACAACTGTAGGATCCTTGTTCATGAGAGACCTGTACAAATCTATAGTTCCAATTCAAGATAACTTTGATCAAATCATCATTAATCCAAGTGCAGAAAATGAATACAAAATAAGCATTGATGATTTCTTAAATCTCTTTGATGAGGAAAGGGAATTTGAAGACATGATGAAAGAGATTGAAGAGGAAATGCTTGAAGATGAGAATATGGATTAATGGCTAAAAAATTCAATATAAAATAATTGAATTATCGATTAATTAAAAATACACTTTTCTTAAAAAATCATTATTTATTTAACGATTTTATTAATTATCTTAAATGATATGCCTAATTTTTTATTTAATGAATTATACTGATACATGCATTGGGGTCAAAATCATTAAATATATCCACTAAATGATAATACAAAAAATAGAATTGCAAATAAAACAGCAATGAAAACTAAAAATAAAGCCCCTTCTTTTGAAAATGGACTTACTGGTGCACAAGTACCATCAGAACAATTATCCTCGATTTGACAATTATCATCTTTAGACACTTCCATCACCAAAAAAATAGATCAATAATTATTGTTAGTTAAATTGAAATTTAATAAAAATAGCTAAAAAATATAAAAAAATGCTATTAATGAAAAATCATTAATAGCTAAAATCAATCAACTTATTTGAAGTTGGTTGCTCTTTCTTCGAAGTAAGATTGAGGGTGTTTACATACTGGGCAAATTACAGGAGCATCGGTTCCTTTAATTATGTGACCACAGTTGATACATTTCCATTCAATTTCATCTTCTTTCTTGAATACGGTTTCAGCTTCAACATTAGCGAGTAAAGCTCTGTATCTTTCTTCGTGTTCTTTTTCGATATTACCAACCATAATGAATAAACCTGCAATGTCATCGAATCCTTCTTCAGTTGCAGTTTCTGCGAATTCTTTGTACATTTGAGTCCATTCTTCGTTTTCACCGTCTGCTGCAGCGTTTAAGTTAGCAATAGTGTCTGGAACTTCACCATCGTGTAAAAGTTTGAACCAAATTTTTGCATGTTCTTTTTCATTTTTGGAAGTTTCCATAAAGATATCGTGGATTTGTACATATCCTTCTTTTTTAGCTTTACTTGCGAAATATTGGTATTTAGCATGAGCTTGAGATTCACCAGCAAAAGCTGCTGCTAAGTTAGCTTCGGTTTTAGTACCTTTTAAATCTGCCATTATAATCACCTAAATTTTTTTAACACATGTGTTAATTCTTAAAAAAATTAAGAATTGCAGTAGTTTAAACTACTTAAAATTATATTAGATTTATTTCTTAATAAATATTTCTAAAAGACTTTTTAAAATAATTAGACTAGATAAAAAGGTAGATATAAATTAGATAAAAAATTAGAAAAAGACGATTAAATTAGGATAATCTCATCAGTGCTGACAATCATATTCAATATTCTATCATGGATTTCCATTGGAATATGATCAATCAATTGAAATGGATGAATTGTGGTAACTAAAGGAGTGTCTTCATTAATTAGATTCTTATTAAAAAGGTCTTCAATTTCCCTATCTCCATATCCCTTTCCTTTTCCAATTCTATTTCCACACCTATCCACACCAACAGATCCTTCTACTACCATATCAATGGCTATGTCAAATGAACTGCCTTCACCAAAATCAAAAAACTTAGAGCAATGATTGAAAGCCCCCTCTTTAGTGGATGCTTCCCTTTCTTTTCCATCTAACTTGCATCCTTCAAGATATAAATAGCCATGTTCAAGGTTAGGGCTTGCCATAATTAGATTCTTATTTTCCTTTAAAGCAAGATATCGAACTGGAATTTGAGCAGAATCAGGACTGCAAAAAATAGTTTTTGAATTTTTCCATTCATCGGTGCCCGCCAGCAATTCCGCTGCAATGTCTGATCCTTTAAAATCAGGAATCTTTCCATAATCTCCATTAGGCCTAATGGACTGGCCTTCCTTAAACAATTTATCATAAATTGATTTTCTAATTGATTCCTTTTCTTCCTTTAAAGACATGATATCATAAAAATGAGAAATATTAATGGAATTCTAAAGTCTTATACATCATCAAAAATCCTTCTTTATCAGGATTATCCTCTCCAAATCCAAAGAAATTAAAGCTAAATGCATCTCTGTCATTGATTGTTGAGAGAGAATGGGTATTCAAAGGAGGTTCATGGCTTGTATCCTTTGCTATGAGTTCATGGGTTTCCTTGTTTCCAATAATGGTTAGATGAGAATCCTCAACGATTAAGCTGTCCTCCCTTGGAATGTCTTCGATAGCATTCTTTAGGTATTCCATAGACAATCCTTCCTGAGGATACTTGAATATCATGACTCTGCTGAATTTGCTGTCACAGTCAAACACAGCTATGCAATTTTCAATATCATCTGCTTCAATCAATTTCCAATTATTCGGATACTTAAAGCTTAATTCATCGTTTTTAAATAAATTAGACATGCGAAACTCCTTTAAAATATAGATGATTGTAAATTTAAAAATAAAATTAAAAAGTAAAATAAAAAAATAGAGAAAAGAATAATTATCTAATTATAGACATTATTCGAATTCAATGGAATCCATAAGAGCTAAATAATCATTGTAAGCGTATGGGAATTCCTTAAAGTGCATCAATTCAATTACATACATGTTTCCATCATTGAGTAATGCAGAAGTATAGTTTTCTAAAGTTATACGCTTTTCATCTTCTGATAACTCTTCAATGTTTTCTTTGACTTTCCCATCTTCTCCAATCACAGAATGGGCAATAATATTGTAAACTGGCATGCCATTAAGGTTTAAAATTCTAGATTCAACAATATTCCAACCTTGTTTTTTGAAATTCTCTTTAAATGAATCTTCAAGCTCAGCAACTGCATTGACTTCTCCAGCATCATTTTTATATACTGTAATTGTAGATGGGTTGCCTTCTACAACTTTTACTAAAGCCTTGATACAATTTGGAGCGACCATTTCCTTGTTTTGTTCTTTCCAATTACTTAAGTATTTGAATTTGATTCCTTCTTCATCAAATTGGACTTCATCCATAGAATCACCATTTAATTGATACCCGATAAACTATATAAATATGAATTATGATTAAGAATGATTAATTTTCTTATTTTCTTGAAAAATCTTAGATTAAATAGACTAGGCAAATTAGAATTCACTGAAATAAGGGAACTTATTCTCCACTTTCAAGCAAATAGTCATCTGGAATTAGCTCTTCCAATTGAGTGTAAGCCTTGCTTGAAATAGCTGACTTGTGAATTTCAGGTTCCTTGACAATTGTCAATCCTCTGATTCTTCTTATTATGCTGGTTTCCCCTAATTCCTTATTTATCTCATTGATAGTGGCAGCCAATGTCTTATTTACAACCTCATCAAGCATGTTCTTGTTTGTTCTTAAGATTATCTCCAAGATTTCCTTATGCTTGTCTTCACGCTCTCTAAGTCTTGACAATTCACCTGCATCAAAACTCATTTTAGTCTTTAAGACATTCATGTCCTGCAACAATTCAATTCTCTCTTCATTTGATTCATTTAAATCCTTATTCAATTGCTTGATTTCAGAATTCAAATCATCAATATCTCCATTTAGCTTTTTAACTTCATCAATGAGAGAATTAGATTCAGAATCGGATAAAACACTGCTATTGATATAATTTGCCTTTTCAAGTTGAGACAATTTAGTAGTAAGCTCTAGATTAATGTTTTCCAATTCTTCCACTTTTGAGAAAAGAATCTTTTCCTTGGACTTTGCTTCCTTAAGATCATATTCTAATTTCACTACAGCTTCATCATCTGGGACTACTTCCAAAGTGGACACTTCGATTTCAGAAGATGACTTCAAATCCTCATATTCTTCAGGAGTCAAGATTACAAAATCTCCCTCTTCAAGATTATGTTTTTTCACATCTTCCTTACCGATTGTGAGACTTATATTACCTCTTGATTTATTAATTTTCCCAGTCTTGATAATCATATTTAATAATATGTTTTATGCCTTTATAAAGATTATTATTTAATTTAAAAAAATTATATAAAAATTAAAGCGATTTTAAAATAAAAATGAAAAAATAAACAGAAATTTGTAAAAAATAGCTAAAAACAAATGAATTTAAACCAAGTACATGAAGTGAACATGAAATTTCATGCAATGAATTCATGTAATGAAAATCAGTCCAAAAACATGAGAAAAAATTGATAAAAAAATATTAAAAAATAGATGAAATAATTAGAAAATAAAAAAATAAAAAAATGAAAAATTAAAGAAAAATTAAAAATTAAAAGAAGTCAGCTAAAAAGAAATTTGATTCATTGCTCATGCATTCATTGACCCAATTGATGAAGTTTGCACTAGCGGAACCTTTTCTTTCAGCTTGGGTATGGCCTTGACCCCATACTTCATTGAATTCAACGCTATCCACATCACCAATTTGCATCAAAGCCAAAGCAAAATTGGTTTCAACAGTGAATGAAGTGTCTGTCTGTTCAATTCCTGCATTTATTCTCCAATATTTAGCAAGATCTGAAGATCCTATTCCATCATAATAAGGGGAAACATAATACATTGGATTATACATATTGGAACGGTTTTCAATAGTGTAATTAAACTTATCCAATTTTTTCAAGTCATTAGCATAGCTAGTTGCTTTTGATGAATCATAATCAGAGAACTCAGAGTACTTATCTGCATTTTTCTTTAAGACCTTTGCCATAATCTTATCAAAGTGCAATGAGTCATACTCATCAGTGCCGAACAATTCGTTTTCAGCTTGATCTCTTCCCAAATCATCAAATGCACCAACATCCTTAGTTGGGGATTTGCAATGCTTTACAAATGCTTCAATGCTTGTGATTTCTGCAGTGTTTGTTGAACTGTTATAGATGATCCATTCCTCATCGCCATTCAATGAGTCAATATATTCCTGTGGAGTTCTGAAAGTTCCTGAACTTGATCCGGCAACATCACTTGAAAGAGATACTCCATCTGGTACAGGACCTAGATCCCTGCTTCCATCGGAACTTGGAGAGTATGGGAAGCTTGTTTCATTCAAGAAATTGTTCAAGGAATCTTCTACAATTTGAAGCATATAATCATAATATGAACCTGATGTGTAAATTCCTTCTTCAGATTCATCAAGACTTAAAGGCCTTCCATTAGGGCTTCTAAGACCTAAATCATTAATATATTTGGCATATGCACTTGCCAAATCATCAGATAATGCACCTGTCCAAGTGCCTGTTCCACGGGTTCCATCTGTAGTGTATTGACCCATAGTCCATTCATAAGCCTCATCAGCAGTGTCTAAAGAAGTGATAGGACACCAGCACATTGCTCCACAGATGCTGTCAGACAACTTGTTTCCATTTCTGTCTATAAGAGCGGCACCAATGGATTCAAGATATGGTATGTACAATTCACTGTCACCGCTTGCACCTAAGATAGCGCTTTGAGCACCGCCACCGCTATGACCAAATGAAAATATTCTTTCACTGTCTCCAGGAAGTGTATCGTCATTGAATTTCAAGTAAAGCACTGCTGCCTTCAAATCAGTTACTCCCCAAGGAGCTCCTCCAGAATAATTTCCTCCTTTTTCTCTACCTCTGCAACCTGCATTCACATAAATGAAACCTGCATCTGTGTAATCCTTTACCTCTTTCGCATTATATCTTGTTGGAGCTTTTTGAGCAGAATATCCTGCAGTGTTGATAGGCATTACAATAGGTGCATTGGATGCAGAATAATTTCCAACATGACCGTCTATTACTGCACAGGTGTATGTTCCATTATCATTTTTATCGCTTGTAAAGTAATCGCCAGGGACATAAATTCCTAAAGACTCATATTGAGTTGCTTCAGGATTTGCACAGTAAACAAGTCCAATTTGATAATAGATATTGTTTTCCTCATCATAGTTCCAATTGGACATGTCAAGGGTTAACTCCTCATTCAATTCTGTGAGATCAACCTTGTAATTATTAGTATCAGTTAATAATCCCATTTCGCTTGCAGCTACCAATAATGTAAGCAATGCAATAACTACAGCTATAAGCAAAATAAGTTTATTTGTTCTATTCATAAGCACACCACAATCTAACTTTGTTTAAATAAATGAAAAAAACTAATTACACCAGAATTTCAAAAGTTCTGACTATTTCCATAAATTTGGAAACTATATCGCTAACTGTCCTAAGTTCAAAGATATAAACGAATCCATCCTCTATAAATACAACTGAAAACATTTCAAAATCAATTTCAGGAATTGAGATTTTTGAATGAATCTGAATGGTTGGCCTTTTTCCGACATTAGCAATCTCAGAGGATATGATTTCAGCATTATCATTCAATAGGCTTTCTTCAATGATTTCCTTGAAATCATCTAAAGAAGGCATCTCTGATTGGAATGCAATTACATTCAATAAGCTGCCATCCTCATAGCTTAAGGTAGCTATGCAATCAGGATTGTTCTCCAATGGAACCTCTTCAAGTTCCCATTCATCGCTATATTTGAATGATAACTTTTCATTTGAACATGTATTTAGATTAGACATAAAAAGCCCTCTTGAATTATTGAATTGATTATATATTTTTTTATAATTCTTTA
>JAZNRM010000243.1:0-3394 GCA_045590695.1 Methanobrevibacter sp. | reverse complement strand
CATTTTCTTAGACTTTTAAATAAACTAATATTTTAAAACTTAACATTATATATAATAAAAATTATAAAAATACTAATATTACATTAAAAATTACATTAAAAAATTAAAGGATTTTAAACATGTTTTTAGAATTATTTGTAGTATTTATTGCAACATTTTTAGGAACTGGAGCATTGAATATTATATTCCGTTTCTTAGGTAAAAGAGGTTATATGGGAAATCTATATGAGCCAGTGCGTGGAGGTACTCCTCGTGCGATTGGTATAATCCCATTTATTGTAATTAGCCTGTTTTTGCCTGCAGGATACAACAATCTTGTTTTGGTAATGGGATTATGTGCTCTTGTCGATGATGTGATAGGTAGAAGAAGAATAGCTAACTTGCCTATTGAAATAGGTCAGCTTGCCAGAGGAATAGGCATGTTATGTGTTATAGGATTAGGTTATCCTCTTATGGGTATTTCTTCTATTTTAGTTGCTTTAATGATTCAACCTATGAACATTGCAGATATGCAACCTGGATCTGCAGTAAGCGTAGTTATTGTAATGAGCTTCTTTACAATCCTTGCTACTTTGATTATAGGTGTAGCGCCTGTTGCACAGATTCCTGCATATTATGTTCCATTGCTCACTTTAGTAACATGTATAGCTTATGCTCCTTTAGACTATTCAGGAAAAATCATGTTAGGTGAAGTGGGAAACCATACCTTTGCAATAGCTTTAGGAATAAGCTTTTACATTCTTGGAGGATTTGTAGGAACCTTAATATTGTTCATAGTAACTACTGCATTGATTGCATACATTAGAAGAAGAAACTTATCTAGATTCCTTATTAATAAATTGCATATAAGCAATCCAACTTTCGGTGATTTGTTTATGGATGTCTTAACAGGCGGAGGTTTAGGTGATTTATTCAGAAAAATCATTCTTGGTGAACGTCAGCAAGTTGTCACTGACAATTTATTAATTTCCCTTGGATTTAGAAGATTGCTTTACAATCCATATTCCCCTAATCTAGAAAGAGTAATTGAAAAGGATGTTAGGACAAAACCGACTGATTTAAGAAAATTAAGCTAATCATTATGTTCTATTGAATCGATTGAATTTTTTTAATTCATTATTTTTATTATGGTGATTCTTATGAGTGATATTTTTGAAGTCATTAAAAATCGTAGAAGCGTAAGAGCTTACAAAGATGAGCAAATTGAAGATGAACAGATTGAACAAATTTTGGAAGCCGCTATTATGGCTCCTACTGCAAGAGGAGAAGCTCCATGGCATTTCACTGTAGTTCAAAACAAGGAAACCCTTGCAGATATAAATGATTCTGTACTTCATATCTTATCCAATTCAGGTGATGAGTTCCTTGAAGCAATTGCTGAATCTGGTGTTAATGTTATGCACAATGCTCCAACAGTTGTATTTGTATCCGCTAAATCAGATGCAACAAATATGCAAGCAGACTGTTCTGCAGCTATTGAAAACATGCTTCTTGCAGCAGAAGGATTGGATATCGGGTCCTGTTGGTTAGGTCTTGTAGCTATTTACTTCAGTGTTGAAGAAAACTTGAAAAAGCTCCATATTCCTGAAGGATACACTCCATTGTATGGTGTTGCTTTAGGTAAAAAGGTTGAGCCAAATGAACCAAACCCACGTAAGGACATTTTCGTCAATTGGGTAAAATAAGATTTTAATTATTTTTTATTAAATTTTTATTTATTTTTTATTTTTAATTTATTCATAAAACTATTTTTAAAAAAACAGTTTAGGATAAAATAATGAATATTTTATCCATTTTTATATTTTTATTATTTTTCTATTTTTCAATTCTGCTTATAATTATTGTCTTATTTTTTCAATCATTACATGATCTTTAAGATTTTATAATAAGCATCTGTTGATGGATGAACTTCCAGGAAGTCATCGAAATCCTCTTTGGTTATTCCCATATTCATTAGGAATGCAAGATAAGCTGTATCATCAATTGAGGATGGGGATATTTGGCTTGCTCTCACAATCTCTTCTGTTTCTGTATTCAATGAAATTTTAGTAAGTCCAGTTTCTCCTCTAAGGATTCTCCAGAATGCATGAGGGCCTCCAAGACCAGGAATAATCACATCTTCAACATTTTCATTGTCATTGCCTTCAGATTCTGATGCTTTTTGAGTGAAGCTCACATCCAAATCCAATGTCAATGATTGTGGAACGTTTATATCATCAAACTTATTCAAGTATCCTGCCATGTTTCTTGCTGCTGAAATTCCCTCTTTTCTTGCATAAGGAGTGAGGGTGATTCCTCCTGTAACGTCTCCTGCAGCATATATATTTGGATTTGAGGTTTGGAAGAATTCATTCACCTTAATTGATCCATCTTCATTCAAGTCCACAATATCTGCAACTATTTCTGAATTAGGAACTCTTCCAGTAGCTATCAATGTTTTTCCTTCAAACTCTCCCTTGTCTGTTATTATGGAGTTTTCAGTGATTTCCAAAACATTGGTGTTTTCATAAATATCCACTTCATCAATGAGCTTGTTAACCACATAAGATTTGATTTCCGGTTCCAAGTCCTTTAGGATTTCGCTTCTTGCAATTATCTTCACTTCACTTCCAAAACTTGAGAATAGGTTTGACAATTCTGTAGCAATAATTCCTCCACCAACTATATTTAATTTGCTTGGAACTTCCTCTAAGGAAAGTACATCACTGCTTGTCAAAGCATATTTTACTCCATCGATATTTGGAATAAATGGTCTTGCACCAGTAGCTATCAAAAGATTTTCTGCCTCGTATACATCATAATCCTTATTTTTCACACTTTCTCTTTGAAGCACATTGTCATTGTCCAATTTTACCTTAACTATGATCTTATCCTCATCATTTATTTCCACACTTGCCTCACCATAGATAACATTATTGTTCACGCTTTCATTTTCCTCCTGGTTAAGTCTGCGGAGCATGAGTTGGGTCTTTTTAATGTTGTCACATGCGGATTTATAATCCAAGCTTATGTTTCCATCGATGAATCCGATTTCAGTGAATCTCTTGAAGTTTCTTATGAAACGGCTGATGTCGGTAAGTGCACATACAACCATGCATCCTTCATTAAGACAGGTTCCTGCAATGTATTTCTTTTCAATAAGAAGAGTTTCCTCTCCCAATTTACCGAGTTCAAATGATCCAAGTCTTCCTGCAGGGCCTGCTCCAATAACAATGTTTTTAAATTTTTTTATTTCTTCCATATTATCCCTTGATTTTTTTTAAATTAGTTGGTTTCATTAAGTCAGTATTAATTATTAAAATTAATAAATTAATTAATTAATTTTAGTATGTTTATTTTATTATAAAAATTTATTAATTATTTTTAAAAATAGCTGTTTCAAATGAGTGATAAT
>JAZNRM010000242.1:0-3335 GCA_045590695.1 Methanobrevibacter sp. | reverse complement strand
ATTTAATGGAAGAAAGAATCAAAAACGTAATTGAAAGAATGAAAGCAGACAATATAAAGTTTATTAGACTCCAATTTGTTGATTTGCATGGAATTCCAAAAAACGTATCTATTCCTTGCAAATTGGAAAATATGGAAGATTTATTAATTGACGGTATCCTATTTGATGGATCATCAATACCAGGTTTCGTAGGAATTGAAGGAAGTGACCTTGTATTGAAACCAGATATAAGCACCTATTCCGCTTTATCCTGGAGACCTGAAGAATCTGCATCCTGCAGATTCATTTGTGACATTTACAAACCTAACGGAGAGCCATTTGAAGGGGATCCAAGAGGAATCCTTAAAAAGGCATTAGCTAAAATCAAGGAAGAAGGTTACACCTACAACATAGGTCCAGAACCTGAATTCTTTATTGTAGACACTGATGATGACGGATACCCAATTCCTCACGATGACGCAGGATACTTTGATGTGGAACCTGTCGATAAGGGAACCGATTTCAGAAGAGAAATTACCACTAACTTACAGGAATTAGGCTTTGAAGTTGAAGCAAGCCACCACGAAGTAGGTCCTGGTCAAAATGAAATTGCATTTAAATTCGATGACGCTTTAAAAACTGCTGATGCTGTAATTACATTCAAACAAGCAATCAAAGCTATTGTAGCAAACATGGCTGATTTCGATGGATTTGACTACAGAGTCACTTTCATGCCAAAACCATTCTTCGGAGAAAGCGGTAGTGGAATGCACTGTCACCAAAGCTTATTCAAAGATGGGGAAAACATCTTTTATGATGAAAACAGCGAAACCGGATTATCACAAGAAGCTATGTGGTTTATCGGAGGATTATTAAAACATTCCGCAGCTATCACAGCAGTTACCAACCCTATCGTAAACTCATACAAAAGATTGGTTCCAGGTTACGAAGCTCCTGTATACATTTCATACGGTATTCAAAACAGATCCACTTTAATCAGAGTTCCAGCTGCACGTGGAAAAGCTACCCGTATTGAATACAGAAGCCCAGATCCAACATGTAACCCTTACCTCGCATTTGCAGTAATGCTTGAAGCAGGTATGGATGGTATTAAAAATAAAATCGACCCTGGCGAATCCGTTGAATTTAACATTTATGAATTAAGCGATGAAGAAAGGGAAGAGATGGGTATTGAATTATTGCCTTCCAGTTTATGGGAAGCATACCACACCTTTGAAGAAAGCGAAATCATGAAGGAAGCACTTGGAGACCATATATTCAATGCATTCTTATCAGCAAAATACGAAGAATGGGATGAATACAGAGTCCAAGTGTTCAACTACGAACATAAAAAATACTTAAACTTATAATTCAATCCGATTGGATTTTAAGATTTTAAGTTATTGGCTATTTAATAATATTAAATAGCTATTTTTATTTTTTTAATAGCTGTTTAACAGAATTTGATTGGTTAACAGCAAAAAACCCATGTTTAAAGAAGGAAAAATCTTTGTTTAAACATATTACAATACTTATTTTAAAAATTAGACAACTAAGCGGGAGATTACATGTCAGAATCTGAACATAGAATGATAGAAATTCTAAGAATCCTCAATATACAAGAAAAACCTATCGGTTCAAAAGTAATAGCTGATGAACTCAAGATTAAAGGATATAATCTAGGGGAACGTGCGGTGCGTTATCATATGCAGATTCTTGATGAAAAAGGATACACAGAAAGAAAAGGATATTCAGGCAGAGTAATCACCGAACTTGGAAGAATAAAACTTGAAAAGGGTTTAATCTACGACCAGGTAGACTTTACATTTTCGAAATTTGAAGAGAGAATATACTTAACGGATTTTGATTACAACAAGAAAGAAGGAAATGTAATAGTAAATACCTCAAATATCCTGGACAATAAGGCTTTTGGTATAATCAAGGAAGTTTTTGCTGCTGGAGTTTGTGTAAGTCCTCTAATCAATGCTAAAAAAACTGAAATCAACAGCAAAAAAGGATACGTAATGAAAACCATCTGCGGTACAACAATCGATGGAGTGTTCTTGAAAAACGGAATCCCTTCAATCCCACAATATGGTGGACTTGTGGATATTGAAGATTACAGCCCTACCAAATTTTCCGAATTGATTTCCTATAAGAAAACTTCAATTACACCACTGGATGCATTTATAGCTAAGGATATGACATCTGTTCTGGAAGTTGTTGAGCATGGAACTGGATCAATTCCTGCAAACTTCAGAATAATACCTGGAAACAGTGTTGAAAAGGCAAAGGAACTCATTGGAAAACTTGAAAAGGTAGGAATCGGAGGAGTTCTTGAGATTGGGGAAGTCAGTGAAAACATTTTAGGAATTCCTGTCCCTGAAGGAATGGTTGGAATATCCATTATCGGAGGAATCACTCCATTTTGCGCAGCTCAGGAAATGGATTATAAAATCGACATTAAAACTGGAGAGGAATATATAGATTACAATAAACTGAAAGAACTAGAATCCTCCAAAAATAAGATTAAGCCTGCGAAAAGAATAGATTACAAGAAGACACCTTTCATACTTACCAAATCATTGAATAGAATGAACCAAGTGGATTATGATATTGAAACCGGAAAAGGAAACATTGTAGCAAACATATCCTACTTGAACAAATCCGACTTGGATGATGCTATAAGCATTATGAAGAAGGCATACAAGAACCTTCCGAAGTATATGAATCCTCACTTCAATATCGTTGACCATCCAAATGACAAGAAAAAAGTGGGAATAGCTACAGTCTGCAGTTTATCCATTGACGGCATTCTAATTAAAAATGGCATAATGAGCACTCCACAATATGGAGGATTACTGGAACTTGGAAAACCTCCATTGTTTGTGGAAATGATTTCCTACGATGGTTCTTCAATAGATCCCCATAAAATATTCATCTTTAAAAATCTTACCCAAATAGCAAAGAGGAAAAATCCTAAAAAGATTTTGGCTTCCATTAAAGAAGTTCCATACATTGCAAGGCCTCAAACTGAAGAAATTCTTAATAGAATAAATGAAAGTGGATTCCCTATATTTAAAGTGGGAATGCCAAGGGAATTGGTCTATAATGCAAAAGTGGATAACTATAACTTTGGAATCGTTACAGGAAGTGGATTGAATTCAATAGCTGCAATTAAAGAGAAAGGAATAAATATTGAAGCTAAAGCAGTTGAAACCATTTTGCCAATAGAAGATATGGATTTGATATATGGATATTAATATAAGATAATAATATATCTATTTTTCAAAATACATCCTCCTTATTGTAGGCTTTACCTGTACTAATTTATCACATTTTATATGTTTTTTCAA
>JAZNRM010000241.1:0-15567 GCA_045590695.1 Methanobrevibacter sp. | reverse complement strand
GCTCGACCATTAACATGGTCTTCCGGAGCCTTCGCCCTACATGAATAGCACTCTAAATTGTGGAGGGAAACAACCTATCTATAAACAACAAACTCAATATATTGCCTCTAAATACATTGTCCCCCCCCACAAATTGATTGAGGAAGTATGGACTCTTGCTTCATGCCTGCATCAAGTGAGGGCGGTGTAATTACAGCGGAATAACAATGTCTGTGATTGAATTTATAGTAAATACATCAACTCTAATCCCTGTAGAACCCTGCCAGTAGGCATAAAATCTGTTAACCGCCCCCGAGGAATTAGTAATTCCCCACAAAGAAAAAGAGGTCTCATTTGCAGTGCCAGTAATGGGATAAGGAGGGCTTGAGCTGTCGGTTCCTACGAACCCATTATTTGTAAGATATTGAGCAAAAAGAAGCGTGGTATAAGCAGTCCTCCTTTCACTTATAATTTGACAACACCCTCTCACAGAATTAGCTGTGAAATAAATATTGTGTAAGAACAAGCTTAAATTTTTAGAGGCTAATACCCAACCCAATGTAGAGATAGTGATGGTGATAGCTTTAGAAAAGAAAGCACCCACAGAATCTTTTCCGGTGTGAGAGTATGTTAAATACCCAGAGTCAACTTGTTTATCTGCCAATCTATAAATTTCATCATTTAGAATAATGTAATTTATATCACTTTCTTGCAGTAAAGCAAGTTGAGCATCAGTTAATGTCCCTTGAGTTGCAGTCGATGGTGTTAATTCTACATATCTAATGTTATTTGCTGAAGGAATCCCTAAATTTATAATAGGACTTTCAGCAGTTCCTGTTGTTGTTGCTGTAGGTTGTGAGCCGGCAGGAAGTGAAGAAACTGTTACAGATATGTTAGGAGTAGGTCCTGCAGGGCCTATATTACCTTGATTTCCTTGCTCTCCTTTGCTTACAAACAAAGTCCAATTAATAACATCAACATCAGGAGTTATTGTAGTGTTTTGATGGTCTTTAATACAAATATAAGCAGAACCATTGTAAGTAACTAAGTCATCAACAAAATACTCGTTGTCATCTACCCAAGCACCCATAGAATTTACTCCTTTTTCTCCTTGAATTCCTTGAGGGCCTTGAGGTCCAGTTACGGCAACTCCGGTATTTTGTCCGTTAATATACCAGTTATTATTTTCAATGTATGGAGTATTTCCATCTCTACCATCTTTACCAGCGAGGCCTGTATATGGTTTTATTACAGTCCAGTCAGCATCTCCGTTATTAGCCCAGTATAAGCAATAGAAAGGTTCTAGAGGAGTAGTAATAGGGTCATATACAACATAAGCTTTGCCTGATATGTTTGATTGAGGGAGTGTAGGAAGCATATTGAGAGGCTCTCCTTCAGGAGATAAATTATTAGAATTTCCTTCGTTTTCAATAGTTGAGAAAAGCCCACTTTGGATATCAAAACTATTTCCATCTACACCATCCCTACCGGCAATCCCTTGAGCATTTACATTTGTATCAACATCTCCTATGAACCAGTGGTTATTTGCTCCAATAGAAGGAGTAATTCCGTTAATTCCGTTAGTTCCATTTGTTCCAGCAATTCCTTGAGGGCCTTGAGCTCCTCTAATATTACCTATGTCTAGTAAGGTAATAGGATTGATTATTTCTACTTCTTTTAAATCTCCTATATTGAAAGAAACTCCATTATAATAAAAGGTTTCTCCTGACAAGATTAAATCTTTCGCTTTTACAGTGCTGAATACAATATCTGCATTTACTGAATTTATTCCAAAAATACCTCTTCCATCCACTCCATCTGTGTATCCGCCTATTCTAACCCAGTTATAAATAGTATCTTCTGAATAATCAAGCGAAGCAAAAACCACATTGTCTTTTCCGCTTTCCAAATCGTGCAATATGGTAATTTGTTTTTGTTTGTTTTCGTTTGCATCATATTGTCCCAAATAGCTAGCATCCATCAAATTTGTATTTGTAAGTTCAATATTTGGAATAGTGTATCCTGTTCTCATGTTTACTATATCAAATGTATTTGTTCTTACATTATAATCGCCTTGGATTATAATTTTGATTTGATTTGTATTAATTTGAACAGCTACAGCATTGATATATGTTTCAGTTTCGAGTCTGCTCAAAATTTCGTAAGCATCTCCTACTTCTCCAATAAGGCCTTGAATTGTAAAGATATTTTCATTTACAAATCTATAAGTCATATTCCCTCTTGTAAGGCCATAAAATGCCCTTGGAAGGAACCCTGAAGGAGCTTGTTGAAGTAGTTGTTGAACTTGACTAGAAATCGTTGTTATTTGGCTGTCTTGAGCCAAGTTCTTTTTCCTGTTGAATTCTACTTGACTTTCTAGGTCTAACTCTACAAACATCCCTTTTTTGTGTTCGTTCATTTTCTTTCTCCTTTTCAATTTCTAAAAGTTTTTTAGTTTCTTGTTTATACCATGTAACTAGTTCTTCTAAAACATAATCTTCAGCATCTAGTAATGCTTTGATACCAAAACCGATAGCAAAGATTATATTTATAACCAAAGAGAGCAAATTGTTTAAGTTATAACTCACAACCAAACTTCCGGTAAATATTGTTATTATAACATAGAATAAAGCTTTTGTTATGCTGTCTTTCGTGCCTTGTTTTGTTAAATATTCTTTCAAGCTTCTAGGTTTTAGTGTTTCATTTGGAGTATTCAAAGCATCTAAATATTCTTTATATGTTTCATTGATTTTAGAGTGTCCTATTTTTATTCCTTGCCTTCTAAAAGCATTAAGAATGGCTACTCCTATAAAAGTTTGAATAAATATCTGAAGTGCCCACAAAACCCAACCTAGAGCATTAGATGGATAATGTAATCCTATCTGCCCATCTTCTATTTTTAGAATACCCAAAAATACATTAGCAAGCATCATTAAAACTATATAAATATAGTTCAAATTGTCTTTTAGAGCAGAAAAAGTTTTTTCTTTTATTTGTGAGTTTATAGTTTGTTTAATTTCACTTGATTTCTCTTGTGTAGGTAATTTGTTCTCCATTTTGCTTTAATTCCTCCATTTTTTGTTTGATTATTTGAGGCTTAATCAAATAACCATCAAGGGCGAGTCCCGCACCCTCTATGATAAGAGCAGTTCCAGCTACATAAGCAATATTACTTAAGCTCAAGATAAACACTCCAATAAGCATAACCCAAATGCCTTTGTCTGCCTTAAAATGAGCAAGAGCTCCTAGGCCCACAATAGACAATACCAATAGAGCAGTCATTGTCAATGCTACAGCATTTGCCTCTTTAAGAATATCAAAGTTGCATCCTAAATAAATTAAGTTTGGGGCAGTCAGAAGTCCAATAGACAAGGAGTGTAAAACTATTCTTTTTTTGCTCATTTCTTTTTCTCCTTTTCTTCTATCATTATTTTTTCAATACTTGCAATTTTGCTTTTCAAGATTGCAATATCTTTATAAGCTTGCTCAAGTTTCTTGGTAGCATTTGTTACAATAATTCCAGTATTTTCATTAACTTTCTTTACCATCATAGAATTTTTTACAATTCCAGCAATTACTGTAATTATTGCAGAAAGTGATGGAGCTATTGCAATTAAAATTGTTGATAATGTATCCATATTTTCTCCTTTTAACCTATTCTTCCGACTCAATAGGATTCTTGTATAAATAACTATTTACTCCTGAATAAAGCTTTACGAATAAGTTTTTAAATCTGTCTATAAATTCCTCCATAATTCCATCTACAAGAGAATATAGTTTTGCTCTGATTGTTTGTTCTTGTGATTTTACTTGGAAAGATGCTGTTTGAGAATCTACCAAATCAATTAACTCATCCATTTGAGTAGCAAGTTTAGGATTCGCTCCAGTAGAGTTTATTTGTTTTCCACTCTTTTTAAATTCATCAAGAGTCATATTTCTTAATTGTTCTACAAGGTTGAGTCTTTCTTTAGTATTTGGATAATAATCTTCTATAATGTGCATAACATTTAAAGCAATTCCCAAATCATCCATATATATAAAGTGCCAATCATAATAAGATGCAAGCAAATGATTATATACATTTTTCAAATCATCTTCTGTAAGTTTGTTGTCATAGAAAGGACTTTTAAGCCATGTTTCCCAAAAGAAATCAGCAGAGTCTCCTTCTTCTTTCTTAAATTTAGGAAAAGCATCTATAAATCTTTTAGTAATAGGAAATTCAAAATAATTTTTACGCATTTGTTCCCTCCTGTGCTTGAGTATTATCTCCGCCTTCCGGTTCATCTATTGCCTCTTGTCCTTGTGTTTCTTCTTGTCCCATTTTAGGAAGAAGAAGAGGTTCAGGATAAATATTAAGTCCCCAAATACTATTTACAATAGCAGAGAATTTTATCCTTTCCATAAAAGCATTATAATAAACTTGCAAGCTATCATTAAGGTCAAGAGATTGCTCTTGTATGTTTTGATATTGTGATTTTTGAATAAGCCCATCATTTTGAATACCTAAAGACTTAAGTCTTAAGTTATCAACACTTTGAAGGGAAGCCCAAAAATCAGCCATAGCATTAGGAGCATTTGATTGCAAATTTTGAATATTGCCAAGAAGAGAAGATACAACCGCAGATATTTTACCTCTTTTTCTATCATCATTAATAGCATCTAATTGAAGCTGCATGATATTATTTTGAGATTCTGTATCACTAGCAAACAAGTTGAATCCGCTTGAATTTATGAGTGCTGATTCTGTTTGAATTAATACTTCAATAAAATACTTAATATAGCTTTGAGATACTCTGTTTCTGCTTTCTACAGTATAAGCAAGTTCAGGAGTAGAGTCCCAACAAATAACAGCTCCATTTTCAAAAATTCTTCTTGCCTCTTCTTCGCTATTAACTATAGGAATATCTTTAATATTATCTCTTAACTGTGTTGAAAGGAATATATCAGCTTTTGAAATTCTTTTTCCTGCTTCCATCTCCCCGCTTCCATCAGTAGAACCATTAAAAGAATAAGGTTTTAATTTATTAAATCTTCCGTAGAAGTCAATCCCTGTTTGAGTTTTATCTCCACTCATCCCATAAGGAAGAAAATAAAATCTATCAAGCTCTTTAATATAGAAGAACATAGCAGAACCGCTAAAATACATAATTCTTTCAAAAAGCTCACTATCTAATCCTTCAGGAAGATTATTCCATCTAAAACGAGTAATAAATTGTTGAAAATCAATGTGATTTATGCTTCTTCCTATTTTCTCAAAAATAGGATTTTCTGCATATCTATATTTATCTTTATGCGGTTCAATGCCCAAACTTTTTTTAGTTTCTTTAAAATTTAGGTCTAACCCTTTATCTGTGTAAATCATTATTCCTCCTCGGGATTTCTGTATGCTTCCTCGACTTTTTCTAATACTTTTTGTTGTTGTTTTTTCTTTCTTGCTCTTTCCACTTGTTCCCAAACGGTAGTAAAAGCATCTTCTTCCGGAGTTCCTCTTACTTCTCCCCAAGCTTGCTCAAAAGCTTTATCAATCTTTTCTGTATCCTCTTCCTTAAAGATTGAAATGCTCTCTTTCGCATTTTGTGAAGCTTGAGTCTTTTCGTTAAGAGTTGCGAGCATAATATTGCCACCAACTCCTCCAACCTTTCCTGCAAGAGCATGTTTTGCACCTTCTGCAAGAGCCCCTGTTCCTAGAGCTCCTGTAAATCCAAGAGCTCCAACAATAGCAGTTCCAGTGCTTTTTATGCCTTCAGAAACAGTTCCAATCCCTTTATTTCTTTGAGATACTTCTTCTTTGTATGCTCCTTTAAAGGCACTACTAATTGCCATAATTTACCTCCGTAAATATACCCATACCTAATCTTCTATTAAGTTCATCTATTTCAGGCTGAGTATAGTTATTTGATTTTATAATTTTACCTCTTACAAAGTGTCCCCAATATGTTTGGAAAACTCCGTAATCATCTACTCTATTTCCGTTATATTTATAATAACTTTCTATTGCCATAAGTTCTGTATAGTTAGTGCTATAAAATTCAAGATACACTCCATCCAAAAACTTAATATCAATAGTTGTTACTCTGCTAGGAATAAGAGGTTGCGACTTTATGTTATCTAATTGCATATTGAAAAGGTCTCTGCTTATAGATAATCCTTCTTGATAAAGGCTTTCGTTATATTCTCTGTCAAGTTGTGCCATTTGCATATATGTTTGGTCTTGAAAAGCAGTTCCTATTGCTCCAGCGATATCACTAATTAAAGGCAAATTCGCTGTATATGTTCTAGCTTTATCTGCTGAAATATTTCTTGCTGTCCACTCATCAGAGCGAGCTTGAGCTTGTTCAATTCTTCTTTCCCAACTTCTTTCAAACTCTCTTCCTTGAATCTCTCTTTCAAAAGCATTTTGATAATTTCTATTATTATATATATAGTTTGTCCAAGCACTTGAAACATTTGTAAGAGAAAAATCTTCATTAATAATTAAGCAGTCCTTATCGTTCCAATCATACATTAAGAGACCTTTTGTGCTAGGTCTAATATATATTACTGAAGCATAAGGTTTAATTGTTATTTTTGCATTAAATATCATGCTTCCATCATTGTCATAAGGTCTAAATAGATACTGACTTGCTCTTGATGGGCTTACAATTTTAATTGTATCTGTCTCTTTATTTATGTTAGTTAAATCAGGCAAATCAATATCATATTCAAAATCATCTGAGTCCAAAAATTGAGCAATTAAATTTGTTTGGTTTAGTTTAAAATTTGAATTTGTCTTTGTTGCAACACTAAAAGGCAAGAACTGTATATCTAAAATTCTGCCTGTATCTCCTTGTTCATTGATTCCATTTGTTTGAGCAAGCATCAATGCTTGTGCAATATCATCATCTTCAAAACCTTCTCCAGATACAATATTTACACAACGGACTGCACTCTTTGGAAGTTTTCTTGTATCTGATTTGAAATTGAAATCAAAACCTGTAGCAACCCCCAATTCTTCCAAAGTATATGAATATTCAGAAAGGGAGAGTTGTAAAAGAGCCCATCCACCTGAATAAGAATTTGAATTTCCAGAATTAAAATCAACAGGAAAAGATATTTGATTTATTGCATTAAAAAGAATACTTTGCTCTGAAGAAGTCATATTTGTATTGCTTGTATAATTACTTTGAGCAAGTGTAATCCTATATGCCTTTGAATCTGCCCTGTTGTATATAATTTTACCAACATAAGGAGAGAGGTTGTTAACTTCACTAGCGGATATTTGTTGATAATTTCTTTGAACATATCCATCAATAAAACTAGATACTTTGCTTTTTGTTTGAGTCCTACAGTTGTTTTGGTTTTGTTGAAAGTCACTTCCTCTTGTTTTATCTAAAACAAGAGCTCCACTAAAGGGAGTAGAAGAGTATTGCCCTGAAAAGCTAAAACTATCTTCATTATTATTTTTATAATAAGACCAATTATATTTAGCTCTTTCATAATTTCCGCTTCTAAAAGAAATGTTTATGTGCATTGAAGAATTTCCAACTTTATAAACTTTTCCAGCATTAACATATCTAAAGCTTGGTATTTCATTTAAATTATCCACCTCATAATCAAAGCCAGTTATTCCGGGAATAGAAGTTGATTTTATTTTTAAATCTGTTTCAGAAACAACATCTCCTTCAAATGATTGAGTGTTAACATAATATACAAAAAAGCTAGACTTTCCATTTATATTGAGTCTTTCTTCTTTTATTTTTGTATTTGTAAACGGAAGATTCCATCTCTTATATTTATTGTAATCAGTAGCAGTCCCTGCAGAAATATATGCATCCTCTTGACTCCAAGTAGAAGGACTTTCACTAATAATATCTCTTAAAAGAGAAATTTGAAATTTTCCTGAACGGAGTTGAGTAATCCCACTTACAAAATATCTTCTGTTATTTTCTGTATCAAAAATATAGGAAGGAATAGATTCTCCCCTACTAAGTTTATATATAATATGCCCATTGATTGTATCAGGACTATCAATATTTTGATAGTCCTTTTCTACAAAATTATCATCTCCTAAAAGATTGATAATTTCTCTGTTTGTATATTTATATCTAGGATTATAATAAAATCTTAGCATTAATCCCTCCTATAATAATGGTATGCAACGGATTAAAGGTTCCGTTGCAATATAACCTTTGACTATTCATTAACTTCTTTGAGTGTGATGAAAGGTCTAAATTTAGAAACTTGAACATCAGAGAAACCTTTTCTCAAATAGTGGTTAGTAGTTGCTGATCTAGGATTGTAGAAGCTTTCTCCTTGTTGATATCCTGTCATATAGTAAACATATTCAGGAGCGAAGATTTTACCAATAACTGCATCATCTCTTGTGTATGCTTCATTAGCATTATAATTAAAGTTATTTGGAAGAAGGTCACCCGGGAAGATTCTATATGTGCCTGCTTGGAGTTGAAGGTCTGTAAGAGGGAAGTTTGTTGTCCCGTCTGAGTTGCACTCAACAAGAGAGTAAATTGTTGTATTTGCTCCGCCTGTTTGTCCTTCTTCTGCAAGAACATTACCGAACCATTTTGGAGTCCATTGTCTGCCTTCTCCTGCTTCTTCAATATATCTAGGATTGAAAGCTGAGTAAAGAGAAAGAGCATTGATTTCGTTCATGTATTTAGTTGAGAATACAGGTGTGAAATCGTTCCAATCATAAGAAGAATAGAATCCGTATCCGTTGTATTTTCTTTGATTGTCTTTCATATCTGCTTTGAGGTTAAGAATTGCAAGTTTGATTTTCGCTGCACGAAGTCGAGCAGTTGCTTCTGTGCCATCATCTGCAGGAAGTGAAACTTCTACAACATTAGATGCAACAGGACTTGTGTAAGTTCCAACTGATGCTTTTACGAAACCGCTTTCAAAAGCATCCATAGCCATTGAGAGAGTTCCTACAAGATATCCATTGAATACTGCAAATGTTCCTTCATCAAGGAAAGCTCTCTTTGAGATGTAAGCATCATTTGTTACATCTGTTTGTCTCCATTTGTTAATAGTAAATTTTTCAATCTTTTGTGTTTTGTTTCTGTTAATAGCAAGGAGTTTTGGAGCTTCAGCATCCATGCCAAAGTCATAAGTTCCTTGAATATCCATGCCTTGAACTACTCCTGTATCTCCATACATGCCTGTAGCTTTGTCTAAAAGACTTACAATTTCATCTCTTCTTACTGTTTGAGGTGCAAGTTTTTGAAACAAGATTCTCAAATTAAAAAGAGCATTATAAATTTCATTTGAATTAAGCGTTCCATTGAACGCAGGTGCTGTAATTGATGCCATTTTAAATTTTCCCCTTTATTTAGTTTTTTTTGAAAGATAGGAAATAAGATTCCCTTCCTTTTCTATCTCTGCTGAAATTCTCGGAGCAGAGTCTTGAACTCTTTGCTTGTATAAAGTTCTAAAATAATCAGAATCTCCGTTTGCATCTTTAACCATTTGCTTCATAACTTCATTTACTTTGATAACTTCGTCTAGGCCTTCGCTTCCAGTTATTTTAGTAATTTCTTGCTCCGGTAAAGATTTAAGCATTAAGTCCGTTGCTTTTGTTGTTTTGTCCCAATACTCAAGGTTAGTTCCTCTAAAGTTTGACAAATCAGAAATTAGGTCTTTTATATCTTCTTTTCCCTCTGATGGAACTTCGACTTCGTTTCCTTCCGTAATCGCTTTGAGATATAAATCTAACTTTCCTTTTAATTCTGCCACTTCTTTATCGTGTTGCTCTCTTGATACTGAGTTCTTTTGAAGCTCTTGATACTTTTTTAAGAGTTCCTTCTCTTCGTTCAAAGTAGTAGATACTTCTTCTTTAATTTCTTCCATATATTCCTCCTATTTATATTTTATCACAAATAAAAAAATATTGCAATTATTTATGCAATATTTTTTATAATTATTCAACCATTAATGCAGTTATAACTTCTCCACCGCTGAAATCATACTCAATGAGCAAGTATTCATAAGATTTTCCTGTTGCTTTATATGGAAAGTCAACTGTAGCTGTAACAATAGAACCTTCTTGAGATAATTCTACATTATCAAAATAATATTTTGATGCTGAATATCCTTGTCGGTAAATATATGAATTATATTGACTATATACATTTGAAGCTTGCTTCTTGAATTCTCTCCAAATTGTTTCAGCGGTTCCTCCACCGCTTCTCCTTTTTTGTCCTTTAGCATAAGAAGATATAGCACTATATATATCTATATCGCTACCAGCCATTATATCATTTATTATTTGCCTTTTTATTCTTACCTTGTCCTCTTTCGACAAAAACTCTTTTAAGTTTTTTGGAATAGAAGCAAGAGTTCTCTCTGTAATATATTCAACCTGTTTCCTTGTTCTTCCTTTACTAGAAACAACTCCTAACTTTTTGAAATAACTTGAGCTCTTTTTTTTGAGTTTATATAACGGCATACCTTTCATATATCTTCTTTTCCTTTTCTATGTTTTCTACAAATTGACATTTTGTGTATCCTTCAATCATGTATAGAGGTTTTCCTTTCCATTTTATTCGTTGCTCTTCGTAGTGTCCTTCGCTGTAATATTTTGCATCTCCCTGATATTCTACCTTCCACTCTCCTAGGCCATTGCCTATTTTTATAAGGTTATCTTCTTCTTTATATTTTCCACTTATTTTGATAGAGTCAGTAGTAACCATAATTACATTATAACCTTTTTTTTCAAAATTTGCAACTAAATTGTCAATGTGCCAAGCAAACCAAGCATACAAACTTGATGCAAGAGTTGTGTTGTTTTGCTTTCCTGATCTTTTATGCATGCATCCTACAGCTATATTTGCGACATTTTTATATCTTTCCTTATCTACTTCGCATTTTAACCTGTAAAGCTCGTTTGCTGTATTCTCGTAGTGAACACTTGCTTTATATCCATATATCTTAATATCCGCCCAAAGAAGAGCAGTGTATAACCTTTTAAAGTCCTCTTTATAGAACATTTCACAGTGTATATCGTTCTCTATACAATAGTAGTCAAACTCTTTGCTGAACACTTGCTCTCTTGTAATCTCTTGCCTTGTCCCCCAATCTGCAAGAGGTTGCTTTAGTGCATATAGGTAAGCAGAGTTCATATCTAACACTGTAACTTGTCCTTCGTAGTATCTTTTATAGTAAGTATATACTCCGTTTGTATAATATTTATGAGGTTCATAAGGCAGATTCTCTCCAAACTGACTAGCTATCTTCCTAAAAGTTAAAACACACTTTACAGGGTCGATTTCTTTTCTTGAAAAGGATATCTGCCTTAATCTTTTTTTATACTTTATTCCATTATACTCGTAATATATTATTTTACAATTACTTGAGCTTCTGCTATAGTAAGCAGTATTTATATCACTGACTTTATCTCTCTGATACAAATCTTCGCTTTTAACCTCTAAAAAGGTAAGTCGCCTATGTTTGAGAGTTCTAATAGTGTTATACCAGTCTCTTCCGGAGAGTCTTTTGAAATTGTATCGCATTTTATTCTCTCCCTGTATATTTTCTCTAATTCAATGAATTTATCAAAATTAGCTTTATTTCTATGATTATATCCTAAAGCTTTACACATTGACTTGTATTTTTCATAATCAGATTCTCCTTCATATTGAAGATTTTTAAGGCCATAACCGAAACCCCATTGAGGGTCGCTCTCAAATATAGCATATTGCTCTTTTGCAAAATCTTCTATATTAAAAGGATTTTCTAAAGCTTCTTTTATAATGTTTGGAATATCTTCTTCTATTTCCTTGAGGAAATTTTTGTTTTGCTTTTTTATTTTGTTATTCATTTCAATAGTTATGAATCTTCTGATAATTCCATCATCAGTTACTTTAAATCTAGGCATATTATTACAAGTCATTATAAGTTTTGTATGTGGAGTTATCGTTCTTGGTAATTGAAATTTAGGATTGATATAAATATCATCATTTGTGATAATTGATTTTAAAGTGTTTGCTGTGTCAAGGTCAAGGTCTTGTGCTTCTGCCACTTCAAATATCTTCTTACCTTCTAATATTGCTGTCCCATGCGAATTTTTAAGGAGTGCAACATTGGACCTTCCAAAGAAAGCATCTTTAATTATTTTTGCAATTAAGCTTACAAAAGTTGTCTTTCCAGTTTGTCCATATCCTATAAGAATAAAAGAATAACACTCATCAGAAAACAAATAATAGTTCATTATTTGTCTAAATTTATTGTTAGGATACAACTCATCCAATGATGCAAAATAAGTGCTCTTTCCATCTCCTGCCATTGATTTTATTGTCCCCCTGAAATACTCATCAATGTCAAAAAGAGTTCTAGTATAACTTAATTCACTCAATAAATCTGTTATATCTTTCTCAAGAATAGGTATACCTTGTAATCTTATAAAATCTCTGACTTGGTTTTCAGAAACAAGTTTTTCATCTAAAATCCAAAATCCATCCTTATATCGTATGTGTTTTTTTAGAAGCTCTAGAAAGTTTAACTTATCTTTTTCTTTCATCTTCTATCTCCCTAAAATAAAGATATTTTTTTGTTGGAATTATGACATAATCTCCTTGGCGGAGGAGAGAAGATAAACTATAATATTTCATTTTTCTTCCCTCTCTTCAATTTTATTTATTATTTTTCTTATTATATCTCCACCAAAGTCATTTTTACAAATATCCAAAAAATATTTTACTGTATATTTTTTAGACAAATCTATATTATGATTTTTAACAAAGTTTGTTCTCCCCATGAAACAACTGCCTGTCAGTTTGTTGTGCCACTCAAAAAATATCTCTCCTTTGTATTGTTTTTTCAAATCAAATTCTTTTAAAAAAATATTGACTTTATCTTCAATATTAAGCGAATTTAAATATTTTGATTGAGCAGTTTGTAATGCTTGTTTGATGGTTTCTTCATGAGCAAAAAAACCATTTACCTTCGCTATAAAACAAGGTTTAGATTCAAAAGTTCTCTCGCTCACAATATATCCTTTTGCTATGTTATTCTTTATACTCGTTATAATAGTTGGTTGACAGTCTATAGTATAAATATTTTTTCCTTTAAATTTATCAATTTGCACGCCAGAGCCATAGCCATAGCCATAGCCAGAGCCATAGCCATAGCCAGAGCCAGAGCCAGAGCCATCGCCAGAGCCATAGCCAGAGCCAGAGCCAGAGCCAGAGCCATAGCCATAGCCAGAGCCAGAGCCATAGCCAGAGCCAGAGCCAGAGCCAGAGCCATCGCCAGAGCCATAGCCAGAGCCATAGCCAGAGCCATCGCCAGAGCCATAGCCAGAGCCAGAGCCATCGCCAGAGCCAGATATAAACTCTTTAATTTTGTCTTCTAAAATTTCCATACTTGCACACCTTTAATATTTTCTTTTGCTTCCTCTGAACACTCTAAAATTTCAATAGTGTCAAGTATATACACTTTATCAACTTCCATTGTAAATTTGCATTTATTTGGTTTACTTGTTCCTTTTTGTGCTAATTCTGATAAAGAGCAAGCTCCATCCCAAAACCATAATCTCCTGCAATTAAGAATTTCTGCTCTTGTTCCTTCTAAATTTACAAGTTCCCCTGCAAATACTCCTGAACTATTTCCTCTAATAATACAATACTTGTTTTTCATTTTTTCTCTCCTTATATATTTTTTTATTTTGCTATTTTGATTTAAGAGGGCATATCCTCTTTTAATCAATAATTATTTTGTAATGATTGCTCTTCTTTTTTCGCCTTCTTTAGGTTCAGGGAAGAATACATTTTTTGCATCTACTGTATATAATGTATATACAACTCCCCTCTTGTCAACCTTTTGCTCCTTTGAGATATAGTTCAAAGTTTCAATTCCTTTTTTGAAGAATACCGGAATAAATTCGTTTTCTTCTTGTCCTTCTACATTGATTGCTGTTTGCAAGTATTCCTTTCCTGCTTTGCTGATTCTTCCAATAAGTTTGATTTCTTTCTTTTCCATTTTTTTTATTTCCTTTATTTTGTCCGCTTGCCTTGGACTTGGCTAAAATAAAAACAACCTTGATGCTCGACTATCAAGGTTGTTTTTTGAAATGTGTGTTTGGCTGTGTATGATATGCCATACCATTTACACCTGCACCAATATTCTTAAAACACTTAATGTCGAGCTGTGTTTTTATCTTACAAGTATATATTACAATATTTATTTTTTTTTGTCAACTAATTTTTCAAATATTTTTAAAATATTTTTATCCTTTTATTCCTTTTACTTCTTTTATACATTTGTCAAAGAGTTTTTGTGTCAAAAGGTCTTTGAACATAAATTTCTTTTCGTAATTCATTAAGATAACTTCATCCCTTAGTTCACTTTTAAATACTGTATTATTGATAAGTAAAGGAACCATAGATATAATAGGTTTATTTTCCTTGTTATGTCTGCAGACAACATTTTTGTCCCATACAGTAAAAGTTTCGTTTCTGAACTGTATTATAAATTGAGGTTTGTATAATCTTCCTTTATATATCTTGCTTCTATCATAACTTTGCTTGTTTGTAAAAGTGCTTGCATCCGGAGCTAAGATACTTGCAATGCTTCCCTTTCTTCTTTCAAGATACTTCTTTGAAGGCGGAATATAATCAATTACACACCTCTTCTTTTTAAGTTTATATCTTCCAAAAGATTCAGGAATAAAATTAAATAATGTCAATATATCTGAACACTCTTCAACTGTATTTCCTATCAAAAATATTCTACAATTTGTTTTATGTCTTACCAAGTTCTCAAGCTGATTCACAAAAGCATATGTTATATCAAATGTGTTCTTTTCGTTTCTTTCCCTTTGAAACTCATCACAACAGATATTATATGCAAACATTTCATTTTCAAAATCTTTATCTTCAAAATGTGCAATTCCCTTATCACTGTAGAAGGTAGATAATGCCAAGATCTTGGCCATCCTCTTTCCTTGATAAAATACTGTATTCCCTTTAACTGTTATATCTTCTGAATCAATTGCATATTTCTGCATTAAGGCAAGATCTATAAATTGCATAGCATTATTGTTTAAAAGCTTCTTTGTGCTTGCTTCTGTCAATCTTAACCAAACAAAATCTTTCCCTTTGGTAAAAAAATCATGTAAGAAGAAATCCATAACAGCAAAGCTTTTGCCTGCTTCTCTCGCTCCCAATAATATATAAAAAATAGCCCAAGAATAACCGAGAACACTTCTCAATGTGTACCATTGACTAGAACTCTCAACTGCCTTCCTAAGCTTCTTACTATACTCGTTTGCTTCTATTACTGTCATATAACATAGCCCTCCATATACTTAACCAAGCGGGGCACTACTCCCTCAACTGTTAGATCGCTCCTCACGACAGTTCTAAATCAGCTGATTCTTGATAACATAAGTATATTGCTCAAACAGGCCGTAGTGCTATGCCATTATTATATTATCATACCTGAATCCATTTGTCAATCAATTTGTGGGGGGGGACAATGTATTTAGAGGCAATATATTGAGTTTGTTGTTTATAGATAGGTTGTTTCCCTCCACAATTTAGAGTGCTATTCATGTAGGGCGAAGGCTCCGGAAGACCATGTTAATGGTCGAGC
>JAZNRM010000240.1:0-3940 GCA_045590695.1 Methanobrevibacter sp. | reverse complement strand
CAAGAAATTCATGAATGTCTCATTGAAATTTGCAAAGAAGACACATCTAATCAATGATGAGCTATTGCAGATTGTCCATGAATTGCATGGAAAGGTACTTGGAAGTTCAATGGCAATGTTGGGAAACACTGTATTTGCAATAGCAAATGAAGATCAAAAGCTTAAGTTGGAAGCGAAATACTATAATGAATTTGAATTCTATAAGATGGATACTGAAGGAATTAAAATTACAAATCATGATTAATCGATGGGGTGATATAAGTGATAAAGCTCAGTTATGACATGAAAGTCTATAGGCAACATTTAAGGGAAGTTTTGGAAAAGACAGACAATGTTGTTGAATTAGGTGCTCATGTGGGAAAATCAAGTGAAATAATATTGTATAAATTGACTACAGGACGTTTGATAAGCATAGACAACAGTCCTGAAGCCATTGAACCTATGGATAGGCTTTCAAGATACAATGATAATTTCACATTCATAAGCGGTGATGTAAGGCTTCACGAAACCTTGGAGCAGGTAGCTAAATCAATTGACAGATGTGATGTGCTATCTATAGACTTAGGTGGCGGTTACCATCCAGACACTGTTTTCAAGGTATTTTACATTTGGTCATCCACCCTTAAGCCAAGGGATGTATTGATAAGGAATCAAGGTTTGATAGACTTTGTAAACTCTGCAGATTATGATGAAGAATTCACCTCAAGTGAAGGATGGCTTGAATCTTGCGGAAATCAGGGAATTCCACCTCAAATCAAGGAATTCAGTCTATGGAGCGATAAAATAGAGTGATTTCTTTAATATTCTAATCTTTTCAGCTCTTTTCATATGCTCTATTTTTTAAAACCTTTATATGTCCTATTTTTACTTTTAACTGATGATTTTTGCTCTATTTCGGATTTTATAGTATATAATTCATTTTCTTACATTCATAATTTATGGTCAATATTTTTTAAGTTCTAATTATGCTTATTTTTTAATTTAAACAGTTCTATAGCGTTATTTCCATCAAATTTTTTTATTAAACTTTATATATGACAATTTATAAAATTAGTTAATATATTACAATGTTAATTAAACAAAAATGTAAATTTTATTAAAAGATGATACTATGAAATCTAATAAATTAATCTTATTCTCTATTATTATGATTGCTATACTTGCCATAGGTGCTGTTAGTGCAACGGACTTGGAAAGTGTAGATGATATGGAGAGTAATGATCTTTCAATTGATGATAGCTTGTCAGTTGAAAGTGATTCAAATAATGGAGATGCTGGTACAGAGGGGGATAACCAGCAAGTGGATCCAAAAAATGATAATAATAATGTAACTCTTCCAGAAAACGTTTATGCATGGGACTGCAATATGACTGTTGATGTTCCTGATGGTACAAAGGGTACTTTTAACCTTTCCTTTGATGATTGGGAACCTAAGAATGTTACTGGTCTTTTTGGGGATTATGGTAATATTAGTGGTAGAAAAAATATTGACCTTGTTCCGCAGATAAACGGTAGCGGTCGCTTTGGAAATCAAGTTTTAGAGCCTGGAAAAAATCATACATTGAATCTTACATATTTTGATGGAGAAACTGTTCATTTCAGTGAAACTCATACCTTTTTCCTGAATTACATCAAATTTGAAGTTCCTGAAGAGATTTCTACAATGGATGGTGTTTATCAATATTTAAATGTTTCAGTTCCTTTAAATGAAAGTTCAAATGCAAGAGCTGCATTATATATCGATGGAAAGCAAATCGGATATGCACAACCTTTTAATGGTTATGGCAATCGTTCTATAAGAATGTTCACCAAGGAATTCTTTAAAGGAATTAGCTATGGTGTGCATAATTATGAACTAAGGTATTTTGATGGAAAATATCCTAATGCAAGCCAAAGTGGTACAATAAATGTTGTTTTCGATGATGTAGAATATCAAAAGACTATTGTTAAAGGGTCTGTATTTAATGAAGATATCAAGGTAAACTTGCCATTTGATGCATTTGGTACCGTAAAGCTTATTGCAGATGGAAAGACATTAGTTCCAACCCAAACTTTCTATCGTGATGATATGACTACATATGTCTTTAACTTATCCTCATTGGACTGCAAGGAATATAATGCTACCATTGTCTATTCTGGTGATGGATATTACCCTGCTTTCAATAGAACAGTTTCATTCAATTTAGACTATCTGATGGACATATATCCGGACAGTTATTCTAATCAGAAAAATGTTAGTGATGAGATATATGTTGACTTGCCTATTGATTTCTCAATAGGAGAAACATTAGAATTGAAAGTTGGTGATAAGACATTTTATGCTAAATCCATTAGGGAAGAGTACGGCAGTAGTGCAACTTTTGACATTTCACAATTGCTTGCAGGCAATTATACTGCACAGTTAAAATACAATGGAAATTCAAAATATCCTGCAAAAACCATTGATTTCAATTTAAACAAATATTACAGGATTCAATGCAATACCGGGCATGATATTTTTGAAGACACTTATGTAACTTTGGTATTGCCTGATGATGCAAATGGAACTTTAGTGATATGGGATGATAAAAATTATACAAAAGGCAATATAAGCATTCCATTAAATGGCTCTAATGGTAATAAGACTGTTGATGGAAAGGAAATATCTAGTTGGACAATAACTAGCGAAGATGGATTTAAAATTGTCAATTGTACTATTCCGAATAATGTTCTAAAATTGTCTGATCCTGAGGAACATATCCTCAATTTCACTTACATAGGCACTGATTATCTTGTAAGAGGTACTGATTATGATGATGGAGATTCAGATTCAACATATATTTCCATTTATCCAAGAATGAATCTTCCAATAGTCTATGCAGGCAAAGATGCTAATTTCACATTTGAAATGCCGAATGATGCAAATGGCAGATTATTGGTTCAGATAGAAGGAAAAACCTATTATAATAATACTTTAAAGGATGGTAAGGCTACTTTCAAATTGCCAACTACCCAAGTGGGAGATTTCTATTTCTACTATGAATATACAGGAGATAGCAAATATGGAGATTCCAGAACCATCCGTGATACTTCCACATTTACTGTAAGAGGCAAATTCCCTAAAATAAACCTTACCATGCCGACTAACTTAGTCAAAAACTGTTATAATACAATCAACTTTACTTTCCCTGGAACAAGCTTTAACGGAAACCTTAAGTTAAAATTGGATTATGGAAACAATCGCTATGAATATGTTACTGTTCCAATAGTAAAGGGTGTTGGCAGCCTAAAGTTCATTCCTAAGTATCAAGGGAAACTAAGAATCTATTATGATTATGCATATAAGTATTATGAAGCAGATGATGAATGTTTCGGTGACTTTAAAGTATATAAACTCACTTCAAAGAATGTGACTAAGTACTATACTGACAGCAAGAAGCTTAATGTTACCATTGTAGACAATCACAACAAGCCAGTTCCAAACGGTCAGGTTGTTTACTTCTACTATAAGGGTAAGAAAATAGGAAATGCCACAACTAAAAATGGTGTAGCTTCCTTTAAACTTAACTATAAACCTGGAACTTACATTATAAAGGTCTACTACAAAGGCACTTATGTAAACAGGAAAGTTATCATTAAGCCAATCTTGACTTTCAAGGCAGTTAAAGTTAAAAGATCTGCTAAAAAGCTTGTCTTGACTGCAAGCCTTAAAAAGGTCAATGGTAAATACCTTAAGGGCAAGTATGTCACATTCAAGTTTAACGGCAAGACTTACAAGGCAAAAACCAATTCAAAAGGTGTTGCAAAAGTCACTATTAAACGTTCAGTGCTTAAAAAGCTTAGAGTTGGCAAGAAAATTAAAATTCAAGCTACTTACTTGAAAGACACTGTTAAAAGAACAGTAAAAGTAAAAAGATGAATTTTATTTTCTTTTTTCTTTTTTTATATTAAAATATTAATT
>JAZNRM010000239.1:0-1658 GCA_045590695.1 Methanobrevibacter sp. | reverse complement strand
CTGCTGAACAGACCGCCAATGCTTCAGCTTCAAGATTCTCTTGAATTTTAGAGGATGAATAATTCCTTTCTTCAAGCCTATCCTTTAGAATGGAAGGATTTAAACGAAGAACAATCATCTTATCTGCACCTTCACAAAGATGAGACAAATGACCTTCCACTATTAAAACACAATCGCTGCTTTTATCGATTTCATCATTCAAGCATTCATTTAATCCATCAATGTCAATTACTTTATAAAGCTTATCAGGATCTTCACCTAAAACCAAGTCATTTTCAATTGCAAAATCATTTACCTTAATGAGTCTTGAATGAAATCCATTGCTGGACAGGTAATCGTTTAAATCACTTGCAACTGTTGTTTTGCCAGTGCATGGAGTACCTGAGATAAAAATAACTGTGTCCTTGGATAAATCGTTTAAAATAGACATGCTAAACACTGCAATATTATTTTTTAAGGATTATACGCAAAACATCCTCGTCTTCCAAGACATGGTCTGGACCTACCTTTTGACCTGGGAATTTTACTGAAGTTCCCCAAATCTTTGCATGCCTAAAGTTCTTGACAAACTCTCTGTGCAATTTTTCACATGCATCAATAACTGTAGATCCTCTCCTTATAACCAAAGGATCTTCCATATCCGCTTTTCTACCTTGAGGCTTTAAATAAACCCTAATCAAATCTACACGGTCAAATATTTCCTCTTTAAGTGCATCAATATTAAGCTTCTTATCTGCAGAAATAGGTATGAATTCAGGAATTTCCTTTTGAAGTTCCTTTAGATAATCAAGGTCAACCAAATCCACCTTATTCAATAGAATCATCATAGGAACATATGACTTATTGTCTTCAATAACGTCAATGAACTGATCAATTGTCACATCATCCCTAAACAATACATCAGCATTGTGAATTCCATACTCATTGATGATTGATCTGATGGTTTTCTCATCCAAATAGGTTAAAGGAACTGTTGTAGAGACATTGACTCCACCTTTACGTGTCTTTTTGATTTTAACGTCAGGTTTGGTTTGATTTGGTCTTACACCTACATTATCAAGCTCTTTTAAGATAACATTCAAATGCTGTGGATTAAGTGTATCCAATACCACTATAATCAAGTCTGCAGTTCTTGCAACTGAAAGAATCTCTTTACCTCTACCTTTACCTCCAGCAGCACCAGTAATGATTCCAGGAATGTCAAAAATTTGAATTTGAGCGTTATTGTATTCCATAACACCCGGAATGATTTCTAAAGTAGTGAATTGATAAGCTCCAACCTTACTTTCAGCATTGGTCAATTCATTAAGTAATGTAGATTTACCTACAGATGGGAAACCTACCAAAACCGCTGTAGCATCACCGCTTTTCTTAATGTGGAATCCTTCACCTTTGGATCCACCACTACTTCTTTTAATCTGTTCTTCCTTAAGCTTTGAAATTTTAGCCTTTAATTTTCCTATATGGTGAGAAGTAGCTTTATTATAAGGTGTCTTTTGAATTTCCTCTTCAATAGCTTTTATTTTTTCTTCTATAGACATAAACTCCCCAATAAATAATTTATTACGAATAAGAATTAATTTTGAAATAATCTAATAATCATCTAAATCATCTAATAATCAAATATGATACTATTATTAGAAAATTGAAAATGTAAA
>JAZNRM010000238.1:0-14764 GCA_045590695.1 Methanobrevibacter sp. | reverse complement strand
AAGGTTTTTCTTCTCGGGCGGATATGATGGCGCAGAGCGAAAGTTTTTGTTCTTTCTGCCTGATTATCTTGAAGCGGAATACTTTGATGTAGAGCCATTGGACCAAGGTACTGACATTAGAAGAGAAATCGTATTCGGTTTAGAGCAATTAGGTTTTGATGTCGAAGTAAGCCACCACGAAGTGGCAGCAGGACAGCATGAAGTGGACTTCAAATATGCGGATGCTTTAAAAACAGCTGATGCTGTAATCACATTTAAGGAAGCTGTAAAAGCAGTAGTTCACAACTTAGGATTTAAAGCAACATTCATGCCAAAACCATTCTTGGGAATCAATGGTAGTGGAATGCATTGTAACCAAAGCCTATTCAAAGACGGCAAAAACATTTTCTATGATCCAAACACTGAAAACCAAATTTCACAGGAAGCATTATACTTCATTGGAGGATTATTGAAACATGCACAAGCTTTATCCGCAATCCTATCCCCAACAGTTAACTCTTACAAACGTTTAGTTCCAGGTTATGAAGCACCTTGCTACATAGCATACGGATTTAAAAACAGATCAACTTTACTCAGAATTCCTGCATCCCGTGGATTAGGTACAAGAATCGAGTGCAGATCACCTGACCCATCATGTAACCCATACTTAGCATTTGCAGTATTGCTTGAAGCAGGTTTAGATGGTTTGGACAATAAGATTGATCCAGGTGAACCAACTGAAGAAAACTTGTTTGCATTAACTGAAGATGAGATTGTCCAAAGAGGCATCAGTAACTTGCCAACAAGTTTATGGGAAGCATACCATGCTTTAGAAGAGGATGATGTAGTTAAAAACGCTCTTGGAGAAAAAGTGTTTGACCAATTCTACACCATCAAAAGAGCTGAATGGGATGCTTACAGAATACAAGTATTCGATTATGAAAGAGATCAATACTTAGACGTTTAGACTATTCCTTTTTTGAATATTGGTGGTCAATCTAAAGATTTTTCTTTAGTTTGACTACCCCTCAAATTAAAGTGAATGGTTTTTGAAATTTAGATTATTTTTTTAAGGCATATTGTAATTTAAAAGTTATATTAAAGGCATATTGTAATTTTAGAATTATTTTTTAAGGCATATGTAATTTTAGAATTACTTTTTTTAACATATTCAATTAACATATTCAGATGATTAGTATATATTAGGCATATGTACGTGTATTCACCGATTATTTTATTGGAGGTATAAAAATGTGTGGAATAGCAGGTGTAATATACAAAGATAAAAAAACTCACCCTGTAGGAGAAGCATTGACATCAATGCTTGAATCATTGCAGCATAGGGGTCCGGATTCCGCAGGTTATGCAATCTACGGCAGTTTGGATTTTCCTGAAAATTATTATCAATTAAACATTGAAGTAAAAAGAAGAAGAGGAGCATTAGACAATTTAAAATCATTATTAAATCAAATTAGTCCAATATTCGAAGAGCAATTGATTGAGTCTGTAGGAGACTCAGATGTATATAAATGTAAAATAGCATTGGACGAATTTTCCCTTTTAAAACCATGCATTAACGAAATAGATGATTTGGAAAATGTAAGGGTTATAAACGGTTCACATTCATTCGAAATGATAAAGGATACTGGAAAAGTAAAGGACATTGCAGAACGTTTTAATGTTGCCAGCAGAATGGGAACACATGGAATAGGACACACTCGTTTTGCAACAGAAAGTGGTGTTGACCGCTATCATGCACACCCATATCAAAGCTACATCATACCAGACATAACTGTAGTGCACAATGGCCAAATCACCAATTACTGGAAAATTAGAGATCCATTGGAAAGGAAAGGACACACTTTCGAATCATTTAATGATACAGAGTGCATTGTTCATTATATGGCAGATAAACTTGACCAAGGCTACAAATTAGAGGAAGCTTTAGATCAAGCGGTAATCGATTTGGATGGTCCATTTTCCATATTGGTTGGAACACCTAACGGTATTGGAATTGCAAAGGATAAGCTTGGCCTTAGACCTGGTGTTATGGTGGAAACCGATGAGATCTTTGCAGTCGCTTCAGAGGAAATGGCATTGCATGATGTCACTGATTCAGATGAAATAGAACAGATAGCTCCAGGAGAAACAAGAGCTTACACCATATGATGGGGGTTTTTCTATGGGAGAATATGTGATTGATGCAAATGGCATGGAAGAGAAAGAATTGAATCGCACCATTAAGGAACAAGCTAAATATCATGATAAGCTCATTATTGACAATCCCGATTCAAAACACAATATTTGTGCTGGATTAACTGAAGATGTGGAGATAGAAATCAATGGTTCTGCAGGTTATTTTATTGGAACAATGGCTCATGGACCAAAAATACACATCACAGGAAATGCTGGCTGGTTTGCTGGAGACAATATGACCGATGGAGAATTGGTCATTGAAGGTACAGCTGGTGACGGTGCAGGACAAGGGATCTATGGTGGAACAGTAATCGTTAAAGGAAATGTCGGTTCAAGAACTGGAGAAATCATGAAAGGGGGAACAGTTATCATTGGGGGAAACAGCGGTTTCATGACAGGTCTCCTTATGATGGGAGGAAAGCTCATAATACTTGGTGATGTAACTGAGGATGTTGGAGAATCCATCATGAGAGGAACTATTTTTGTTCTTGGAAATGTGAAAAGCTTAGGAAAGAATGCGATTATGGAAGAAACCACCTTAGAAGACCAAAATGAACTTCAAGAAATCTTGACAGCATATGGTTTCAAACTTGCAGATAAGGATTATGCAAACTTTAAGAAAATTGTTAACATGCAATAGGAGCTGAAAAAATGAGCGAACATAGAATAGCTATGGTGGGAACACCATGTGAAATTATGGCTGCATCCAAACTTCAATATTATACTGATAGCCCTATTGATGTTAAATTGGGCTTATTCTGTATGGAGAATTTTTCATACAAGTACTTTGTAAATCTCTTGAAAGAGTATGACTTGAAAATGGATGACATTGAAAAATTCCAAATTGAGAAAGGATTTGTATTTTTACTTTTAAAAACCAAAGAAACAGTGAAAATACCTCTTTCAGTAGCTAAAAGAATTATTAGGAAAAACTGTAATATTTGTGTTGAACTGACATCAGAAAGCTCTGACATTTCAATCGGTTCAATTGGATCAGAGGATGGCTGGTCAACACTCATAATAAGAACTGATAAAGGTGAAGAAATAGTAAATGGAGCAATAGAACAGAAATACATTGAAGCAAAAGACTTTACAGATTCACAATTAGGATTATTGAATAAGATTGCACAAACCAAAATAAGCAAAAATCTGGAAACTATAGAAAGAAGGGAATTCTTGGCAAGACCTGTACTATACCAAAGAGAAAAATCAGATGATTCAATCGATAAGGAGTTCTCTGAAGCATCATTTCAGGATTTAAGGTCTAATGTCATTGATGTGGGAGCATGTGTGCTCTGTGGAGCATGTGAATATGCTTGCCCTCACAATCTGATAACAATTGATGACACCAAACCAAGAATGAAAGGGGAATGCCCAGAGGATTGTCATGCATGCTTTGCAGTATGTCCAAGAACATTCATTCCTGAAGATTTGAGAAATGACAATTCTAAACCAATAGGTGACTTCAAAAAAGTGTTGACAGTCAAATCATTAAAGCATACACAAGGTCAGGATGGGTCAATCGTTACAACATTAATCGACTATCTATTGTCCAATGAGATTGTTACAGAAGCGCTTATTGTTGATAAACAGGATCATTTAGCTTGGAAACCTTATGCAAAGCTAACAAATGCAATTGATGAGGTTGTTAAATCTGGAGGAACAAAATATTCAGTTTGTCCTGTATTCAAACCATTAAGGGATTTGAAAGAGGATCAAGTCCAAAACATTGATGAGGGGGCAAAATAATGTCATTTACAGTAGAGAGAAAATTGGAAATTTGCAAACAGAGCAATGACAGACCAGGATGC
The DNA here is from genome assembly GCA_045590695.1 of Methanobrevibacter sp. Taxonomy (GTDB): domain Archaea; phylum Methanobacteriota; class Methanobacteria; order Methanobacteriales; family Methanobacteriaceae; genus Methanobrevibacter. The sequence goes on along the minus strand of JAZNRM010000238.1, from coordinate 10,778 downwards.
TGTTGGTACTTATGTGACAATCCCCACAAATCCTCATGTAAAAACTGTTACAGTTGCTATTCAAATTGTCCTCACGGCGTATATGAGGTCATCAATGATGAGCCATTGCCAATACATCAGGAAAATTGTGTAGGGTGCAAAATCTGTGAGGAAATGTGTCCAACACATGCAATTTATGTAAGGCCTCTTGTAGATGAAGGAAGAGGAGTATGGTCAAATTCAACAATGGTTGAAATCAAACGTAAAAGCCAAACAGGAGCATATAAGGTCAGAGGTTGTGGACTCACCAGAAGAATCCCAACATTCGATGACTTAAGCATATTGCCTGCACAGGTTTCAAGACCACCAATAGATTCCTATAGGGAAACATGCAAGACTTCAGTGGTTCTTGGAGACAGGTTTGCTGAAAATCCAATTGAAATTGATACTCCTATTATGATTGGAGCAATGTCTTTCGGGGCATTAAGCAAGGAAGCAAAAATAGCATTAGCTATTGGGAGCAGTAAGGTTGGCTCAATAACCAATACTGGTGAAGGGGGAATGCTTCCTGAAGAAAGGCATTATGCAGACAAATTGATTGCACAATATGCATCAGGCCGTTTTGGAGTTTCAGCAAGCTATTTAAACAATGCAGAAGCTGTTGAAATAAAAATAGGTCAAGGTGCAAAATCCGGTATGGGAGGACATTTGCTTTCCCATAAGGTAACTGCAGAAGTTGCTAGAGTTAGAAACATTCCAGAAGGGACCTCTGCATTAAGTCCTGCAAGACATATGGATATTGTCGGACCTGAGGATTTAGGTATGAAAATCAATCAGTTAAGGGAAATTACCGATTGGAAAATACCTATCATTGTGAAATTTGCATCAGGTAGAGTGGAACAGGATGTAAAGATTGCAGCTAAGGCAGGTGCAGATATAATTGTGGTTGACGGTATGCAGGGAGGAACCGGTGCTGGACCTGAAGTGGTTACAGAGCATGCAGGTATTCCTACAATTGAAGCAATAGTGAAGGCGGATGATGCTCTTAAGGACATTAATTTAAGAAGTGAAGTGAGTCTTGTAGCTGCTGGTGGAATAAGATCCGGTGCTGATGTGGCGAAAGCAATCGCTTTAGGTGCTGATGCTGTTTATATTGCTACCTCCGCATTGATTTCCATAGGTTGTAAAGTTTGCCAATCATGTTCTGAAGGTATTTGTCCTAAAGGAATTGCAACACAGGATAGAGTGCTTAGAAGAAGATTAGATCCTATTAGAAAAGGACAGCAAGTTGCAAACTATATAGAAGCAATGACTCAAGAAGTAACCTCCTTGACTCAACAGGCAGGAAATACAGATATTGAAAATCTTGAACGTCAAGACTTGGTTGCATTGACTATGGAGGCTTCCCAATTAACAGGAGTGCCAATGGTGAGAAATTAAATTAATTAGGGGATATTATTATGGCTGCATTCGAAAGAATAAAATCAGGGATTCCAGGGCTCGATGAAGCTTTAGACAATATTCGTTTGGGAGATAATGTAGTGTGGAATGTTACAAACTTAAATGAATTCTCCTACTTTGTAGATCCTTATGTCAAACAGGCTAAAGAGGATAACAGGAACTTGATATACATTAGGTTTGCTAATCATCCTCCATTAATCGAAATGACAGAAGAAGATTTTAAATTGCTTGAAATCGAAGAGAATAATCCTGAAACTGAGTTTTGTATGATTGAACGTGATGGAATCAAGATATATAAGGTCAATCCATACAATCAGTTTGAGACATTCACATTGGAAGTCCATAGGATTATTGAAAAGGAAGGATTTGATGCATTCTATGTATTTGACTGCTTAAGTGACCTCCAAGCGGTTTGGTCAACCGATTTGATGATGGGAAATTTCTTTAAGGTTACCTGCCCATTCCTATTCCAATTGGATACTGTAGCATACTTCCCAATCATTCGTGGAAGACATTCATTTGATGCAATAGCTAAAATTCGTGAAACCACACAGCTATTCCTGAATGTACATTCAAACTCTCCTGAAGAGGTTTATGTTTCTCCACTTAAGGTATGGAACAGGTATTCTCAAACCATGTTTTTGGGACATAAGTTCAACCCAAGAACAGGTTTTGTCAAGGTTTTGCAGGATGGTCAGGAAGTTAGCAAATACTACAAGACCATAAATGATTCAGATAAGCATCAAGGCGGACAAATCTTGGACAGTTGGGAAAGATACATGCTTCAGGTTAGAATGAAGTATGCAGAAGGTCAGAATATCGATGATGAGTGCGATAAGATTTGTGAGCTGATGATGACAAAAGACGAGAAGATGCTTTCCAAAATAAAGGAATACTTTACTTTTGAAGATTATATCACAATCTATGACCGTCGTGTAGGAAGCGGATCTGTAGGTGGTAAGTCATGCGGTATGCTTCTTGCAAGAAAGATAATCGAAAAGGAACGTCCTGACATATACAGAAATCTTGAACCTGATGATTCCTTTTACATTGGATCAGATTTATTTTATACATACATTGTTTCAAATGACTTATGGGACCTTCGTGTAAAGCAAAGGACTCCTGAAGGTTACTATAAATATGGAAAAGAATTGGAAGAAGCCCTTAAAAACGGTACCTTTTCAGAGGAAATCAAAAAGGGATTCATACAGATATTGGATTATTTCGGCCAAAACCCGATTATTGTCAGATCAAGCAGTTTCCTTGAAGATGGATATGGAAATGCATTTGCAGGAAAATATGAATCAGTCTTCTGTGTAAATAGAGGCAGTCTTGAAGAGCGTTTAGCTGCCTTTGAGGAAGCGGTGAAAGTGGTATATTCAAGTACAATGAACATTTCCGCTTTGGAATATAGGAAGATAAACGATTTGGATGATACTGATGAGCAAATGGCTCTTTTGGTTCAAAGAGTTTCAGGTTCCTATTACGGAGACTATTTCTTCCCAACTGCTGCAGGAGTAGGATTTTCATACAGCCCATATTCTCCACTGCCTGATATGGACAACAGCAAAGGAATGCTTAGGCTTGTAATGGGTCTTGGTACAAAGGCTGTTGACAGGACAAAAAAGGATTATCCTAGAATAATCAATCTTGACAAGCCTGAAGTTACTATGGCGAAGGATATTAGGGAAAAGCACAGATATTCCCAACATTATCTTGATGTAATTGATTTAAAGAACATCAGCTTGCATGACATTCCTGTTGGTGACGGTTTGGATGTCATTCCAAGATATGCAAAGAGAGTTCTTGTTGAACATGACCGTGAAGCTGAGAGAATGTTCCGTGATAGGGGTGAGCGCCGTGAAATTGTCTTTGTCAATTGTGAGGGGCTTGTAAAAAATCAGGAATTCATTGATGAGATGAAGGAAATCATGAATACATTGGAAACCGCTTATGATTATCCTGTTGACATAGAATATACCGTAAATGTTGGTGAGGATAATTCATTTAATGTAAACCTATTGCAATGCAGACCTCTACAGGTTTCAATAAACAATGAAGCCATTGAAATGCCTGAGGATAAGAATGTCTTCTTCCATATCAAGGAATCTTCAATGGGTATGTCACGTAAGAGTGAGATAGATACAATCTGCTATGTTGATCCGCATAGGTATTATGAATATCCATATGCACAGAAAAGTTCAATATCTCGTGTAATCAATGATGTCAATGCCTATTGCAAGGAAAATGGAAAGACCGCAATTCTGATAGTTCCTGGTAGAATCGGTACCTCCTCTCCAGAGTTAGGAATTCCAGTGGTATTTGCTGACATCAGCTATTTCTCTGCAATTCTTGAGGAATCATACAGTGAAGTGGGATATATGCCTGAATTATCATTTGGAAGCCATATGTTCCAGGACTTGGTGGAAGCGGAAATATACTATGGTGCATTGTTTGAAAATGAGAAAAAGCTGGAATTCAATAAGGATATGATCTATAATCATAAGAATATCCTCAAAGATATAAATCCTAATCTAAGCGAGGAAATTTATGATATGATACAGGTCATAGACTTTGGTGATGACAAGGCGGAATTCTATCATGACATGAATAAGGATGAGACCTTGTGTGTTTTCAATTAGTAAATTGGAAATCTAAAGAAAATAGTTAAATGATTCATTTCATTTAAGTAAATAAAAATCATATTGAAAAACATTATTGTTTTTGGGCAGGTGGGCGGGACATATGCCTTTTTATTTACAATAGTTCTTTTTTGCACAGAAAAAAGATTTGTAAAATAAAACAAAACATAGGACAAATTTTGTTGTGATTAGTGACCCTATCTGAATTTAGAGTTTTTTTCAGGTAGGGTTATTTTTCACATTTTTTTTTAAATTATTTTTTTTTAATCTTTTTTTTAGGGATTAAATTCTTTCGTATGAATCCCCATCTACTTTATAAACTGGTTTTAAGATTTTAAATGTTTCAATAACCTCAACAAAGGACTTTACAGCTAATTGATCCCTATTGTTTTTTGTGTAGAGTTCAAGGGAATATAAGTTGTTGTCCTTTAGGATAGCGTATTGCTCTATTTCTAATCCTTCTTTAGTGAGATATATGACATCCCAAATTCCATAATTGTCAAAGTTTTCCATTCCTGATTGCTGGATTTCACATTCCTTAGACTTCAAATCTGTTTCTACAAGTTCCTTTAACTCTTCAACAGTGTTTGCCAAACAAGGTTGTGTGGATATTTTTACAATAGCATTGTTGGTTTTATTCAATAATACAAGATGGGTGAATTCATCCTCTTCTTCACTTTTCATCTCTTGCCATAAGAATGGATATTCCAAGTAGAAGTATCCGTTGTTATATCCTTTTTTCATTTGTCTTAAGGTCTCTTCAGCACTAAGTGTCTTTGGCTCTCCGTTCTCATCATTTCCTAATTCCAAAACAAATCTATCCTTATTTCCTTTAACCATTTAAATCACAATCATTATTTCTCTAATGTTTTTTGAACGTTAATTAATTATTATTTTATAATTTTATAATTTCATAATTCTATAATTTTAATTAATGTTTCTTCTAATATAATTTATCAATTTATCATTAATTAATTTAATTATAAATCTTAACCTTATTTAAGATAAATTTATATGTTTTTAAAATGTTATATTGTATTAATAAGGTAATTTTTGTAATGTTTTTTTTTTAAAATATTTTAGGTTTTTGATACTATGGGAAAATTAGGTTTTTTATTCAATCCGGAAGGAAACATGCCTAAAGGTGAGATTAAATCAAGAGATGTGGAATTTGATTTCCTCGGTTTATTGACTGAAACAGTTGATGGGAATGATAATAAATCCAATGGAGCAATCAAGTTGGATGAGGATTCCATTTACATCGAATTGAGAAGCAGATTAAATGGAAAGGTCAAGGATGCATTTGAAATAGCTTATGATGATTTGAACGTAGAAGACATTGATAGATTAGCTGACAATAAGGTTCAATTGAATTTAGAGGATAAGACTATTCAGCTTAAGACATTAGACCATGATATGCTAAACAATTTTGAAAACAAATTAAAGAACAAATTGAACACTGGATCATTTGTACCTGAAGAGGAAAAAATAAGGCATGTGATTGCAGATGTTCCTGCAGAGATAAGAAAATATCATGATCTATTGAAAGATGGAATTATCACTGCAGAGGAATTTGAAAAGAAGAAAAAGGAATTATTGAATAACTGATTCTAACTTTTAAGTAAATTTAAGCATTGTGATACTATGGAAATAAAATCTATCCCTGAAATAATCAAGGAAATGGATTATTTGGTTAAAGAAGAAAAATTTGATGAGGCTTACCAGTTTGCAAAGGAAAACATCAATTTGAATAAGGAATATGTTGAAGGTGAATACATATTCAAAAATCTTCTTGAAGAGCTTTTATTCCAAATCACTATCAAAAAAGAGATAAAAAGAAAATATCCTCTCATGTTAGACTATTCCACATTATATTCCAATTATGGAAATGTATTATTGCATTTCAATGAGTATGAAAATGCCCTAAAATCTTTTAAATTATCTTATAATTACAATCCTGTCAATGCAAAAGCCATTTTTGGTTTATGTGAAATTTATAAGCATGAAGGGAAATGGGATGAATATTATAATCTCACTATCCAATCCTTCAAATATGATTACTATTTAGAAGATCTTTCCAAATCATTTGAAAACTTGTCACTTTATTATCTAAATGAGCATCATACTTCAAATGATGATGAAAATCTGAAATTAGCCATTTATTTAATGAGATTAGCTAAAAGATATGATGATTCCAATGAATATGAAACAGCTATTGAATTTGATGATGATGCATTAAAACAATATGATCAAAGCATTGAAGAGATAAAGGATTATCTCAAGTCAAAAGGATTGCCATATGGTCCAAGCATTGAAGTAATCACAATATGCAAGAATCTTGGATTCCAGCTGGATGAGGATAAGAAAGTGGTTCCTGCATTGTTCTATTTCAATATTGCATATGATTTAACTGGAGATCCTGCAATTAAGGATGTTATTGATGATTTGGATGCTAAAGTTGAAAGAAAACTAAACGAATAATGGTTTGGCTTAAAATTTGCTTTTCATTTAACCCTAGATGAGATAAAAATTGTCTTTTCTTAAAATTTTTTATTTTTTCAATATTGCAAAATCCCAAATTTAAGTTCTAATATATAAACTTTACTATGAATTTCCAAAAAATCTTTAAATATTATTAAGTTCAATATAAATTTGTGTTAATGAATTTGACTTTCATGCTGTTTTTAAAAAAATTAAGGTCAAAAATTCAAAACCTTTATATACTATTAATTACTTATATCTTTATATCAGTGAATTATATATAGACAGTACTATGTCTGATATGTTACTAGATTGCCGAGATAGTCTAGCCTGGTAAGGCGCGGGACTGGAAATCCCGTGAGGGTTCACCTCGCCTGGGTTCAAATCCCAGTCTCGGCGTTTATTAGTGTATAGCAATTTAATGTAATTCTATTTAATAGGATTATTATTAATGATAATATCACTTTTATCAAATTATCATTAAGGTAAATTCGATTCAAATAAGCTTTACGAATTGGATTTATTTAGTTTGCTTTTTTTTAATTAGTTAAATTATAATCTAGCTATGGCTTTAAAAGTTTATTAGTAATTTATTGAGTATTAAGTTACTCTATCTTTTAGTAAGCTGAGCGTAGTTATTATTTAATTAGAATTATTAAATGTGCTTGAAACTGATATGAACTCTTGGTTAGCATTGGTTGAATGGCTTATGTTTAAGTTATTAGACTATTGTTAGACTAAGTTTTACATTGTTGAAAAAACTGTGCTTTAAAATAAAGCATTCGAATCCGCTAAATTTTTCAAATAACGTCTCGTGGGTTCGCTCCAAAGAAAAATAATATGGAGGTTACTTTAATGGAAGACGACTTTAAGCACTTAGTGCGTATATCCAGAAAGGACGTAGATGGTAACAAAACTATCCAACATGCTTTAACTGAAATTAAAGGTATTGGATTATCCTTATCTAGATCTATCTGTCTTACCTTAGGTTTAAATACAGATGACCAAATCGGTTACATCTCTGAAGAAGATGTTTCTAAAATTGAAGCACTCTTAGAAAATCCTCAAGAATACAATATTCCTGATTGGATGTTAAACAGACGTAACGATTACGCTACTGGTGACGACCTTCATTTGATTGAATCTGATCTTGACATGACTTTAAGAGATGATTTAAACAGAATGAAAAAGACCAGAAGCTACAAAGGTAGAAGACACGAAGTTGGTTTACCAGTTAGAGGACAAAGAACTAAATCTACTTTCAGACACAGTTCTACTGTCGGTGTAAGTCGTAGAAGAAGATAATTTCATATCTTTAAGAGACTTGAATATGGGTAAATCGAAAATTTTTATATAGATTTATAATAATTGATTATATTAAGATAAGGAGATGTGATTATGGGACATCCAAGAAAAGCAAGGAAAAAGTATGATACACCACCTCATCCTTGGAATGCAGAAAGAATTAAAACTGAAAATAAATTAATGTCTAAATACGGCTTAAAAAACAAAAAGGAAATTTGGAAAGCTGATACTTTAGTTAGAAAATACAGTAGGGAAGTAAGATATTTACTCGGTTTCTCTCAAGATCAAGTAAAAGTTGAAACTGAAGAATTATTAGGACACTTGAAAAGATCAGGAATCCTTGATGAAAACGCTCACTTAGAAAACATTCTTGATTTAACTGTTGAAGATATTTTAAGAAGAAGATTACAAACTATAGTTTTCCAAAAAGGTTTAGCTCGTACTGCTAAAGAAGCAAGAATGTTTGTAGTACACGGACACATTGCTTTAAACGGTAAGAAATTAAATTCTCCAAGTTACGTAGTAAAAAGAGGAGAAGAAGAAGCAGTTGGTTTCTACCACTCTTCCCCAGTAGCTAAACAGATTGAAGAATACAATAAAGCAGCAACTCAAGCTGGTGAAAATCAATAAGGTGTGTAATTATGGCAAAAGACGAAAAATGGGGAATAGCTAATATTTATTCATCCTTTAACAATACTATCTTAACTGTAACTGATATCACTGGAGCAGAAACCATTTGTCAATGGTCTGGTGGTAGAGTAGTTCGTGCAGACAGACAACAATCCTCTCCTTTTGCAGCTATGGAAGCAGCAAACAGAGCAGCAGAAGATGCAAAAGAAAAAGGTTTTGTCGGATTACATATTAGAGTAAGAGCTCCTGGTGGGAATGGTCCTAGAAGTCCAGGTCCTGGTGCACAAGCAACCATTCGTGCATTAGCAAGAGCTGGAATCAAAATTGGTAAAATTGAAGATATCACTCCTATACCTCATGATGGTACTGGAAGACCAGGCGGTAAAAGAGGAAGAAGAGTATAAGAAGGGTTTAATATGAAAATTGATGTCAAAGAGCAAGATGAAAATTCAATGACTTTTATAGTCAGAGATGCAGAAGTTCCTTTTGTTAATGCTATTAGAAGAATTGCTATGATGAAAGTGCCAAAATTAGCTATTGAAGATGTATTCATAGTTAAGAATGATTCTGCAATGTTTGATGAAGTATTAGCTCACAGATTAGGTTTAACTCCTTTAGTTTCTGATGCAGAATCTATTGAAGGATTAGTACTTCCAGAAGATTGTGATTGCGATAGTGAAAAAGGAGAATACTGTCCAAGATGTAGTGTTTCTTTCTCATTAAGGGAAACAGGACCTAAAACTGTATACTCTAAAGATTTAAAATCTTGTGGTGACTCAAAAATTAAACCAGTATACGATACCATCCCTCTCTTGAAATTGAAAGAGAATCAGGAAGTTGATTTAGAGGCTGTAGCAAAATTAGGAATTGGTAAAGACCATGCAAAATGGGTTCCAACCACTGTTTGTGCTTATAAACAATATCCAGAAATTGAAACTGAAGAAAAAGTTGACGGCACTGTTGCTACTGCAGTTGTTGATGCATGTCCTAGAGGAGTGCTCGATTTTGACAGCGATGAAGGAAAGATTGAAGTTGTCGATATTGAAAACTGCTCCCTTTGTAAAGCTTGTGTAAGGGCAGCAAAAGCAGCAGAATCTAAATGTATTACTGTTGGGTATCGTGAAAATGATTTTATTTTTAAAATTGAAACTGATGGATCAATGCCTCCTAAAGAGGTTTTATTAAAAGCTTGTGATGTTTTAGATTCTAAAGCAGACGAGTTTATCACATTTAGTGAAGGAGGAAGCTAATAATGGCTAGAGAAATTAAGAAAACTAATCCTAACCTTATTGACCTTATTTACAATCTTAGAAAACAGTCTTACGAGGAAGAAGTAGGTATCTGGAAAGAAGTAGCTATCAAGCTCGAAAAACCTTGCAGAAACCAAGCTGAAGTAAGCCTTTCTCACATTAACAAACACACTGTTGAAGGAGAAACTGTGGTTATTCCAGGTAAAGTATTATCTGACGGTAAATTAGATCACAAAGTTACTATAGCAGCATTAGGATTTACTAAAAACGCTGAAGCAAAAATAGAAAAATTCGGTAGTGAAGCTCTTTCTATTGCAGAACTTGCAGAAGCAAATCCTAAAGGTAGCAATGTAAAAATTATGTTATAAGCTAGGGTTGGTGAAAAAATGATTATTATTAACGGTGAAGGACATATTTTAGGAAGACTTGCTAGTGTAGTCAGCAAGCAACTTCTTGAAGGCGAAGAGATTGTTGTTCTCAACGCTGAAAAAATAATGTTAACTGGTAATAAAGATTGGGCTTATGCTAAGTACAAACAAAGAGTAGACAGAGCAAGTATCTCTAACCCTCGTGATTTAGGTCCTAAATATCCTAGAAGACCAGATGATATATTTAGAAGAACTGTAAGAGGAATGTTACCTTTCAAAAAATCAAAAGGTAAAACTGCATACAAAGGTTTAAAAGCATTTGTCGGCGTACCTGCTGAATATGCTGATGCAGAACTTCAAGCAGTTCCTGAAGCAGAATACAAAAATCTTAAAAAAGGTATTGAATTAGGTGAAATCTCCAAACTTTTAGGAGCTACCTTTTAGATAAATGGATGTGTGATTATGGTTAAAGTTATTCATACTAGTGGAAAACGTAAAACAGCTATCGCAAGAGGTACTGTTCGTGAAGGAACTGGTAAAGTTAGAATTAACAGAATTCCTTTAGAACTTTATTCTCCAGAGCTTGCTAACTTAAAATTACAAGAACCATTAACCTTAGCTGGTGATTTAGCTAATCAAGTGGATATTAATATCCGTGTTGT
>JAZNRM010000237.1:0-2966 GCA_045590695.1 Methanobrevibacter sp. | reverse complement strand
ATATGTTTTTGATTACTGCATAACAAAATGAACAAATAAAAAAAATGAAAAATAATAACTAAAAAAAATATATTTTAAAAGTACATTAAAATTATATATTTATAAAAATAATATATTATCATGACTTTTATGACTAATAATGCAAATATAAAACAGTTTCAATTAATCAAATTCCTAAATAAGAATTGTGATGATGATCATGTGATATCAAGAATTTCAATTGTGCTTCGTCGAGACAAATTAGAAGCTCCTTATTACATGAATACTAAAATAAGACTCTCATCCTGCCTTGATAATGAAGAAAATGGGCTTATTCATGCAATGAATATACTAAACCATAGCAGGATGTACAATTTAACTGAAGAGAAATACAATGAAATCAAATCATTGATTATTGATAAATTTGAGGGCAATCAATTAAGTCAAGTGGAATTCACTAAAAATGATAAGCAAATCAAAATAGCTATAATGTCTAAAAATGATGAAGAATTCAAGAATCTTTATGAAAAATATCAGGAAATTTTTGAAAAAATAGATAATCTTGTCGATTAGAAAAGATTTAACAAAAACTAAAAAGAATTAAAAAATTAAATACTAAAAAACATTAAAATAAAAAAAAAAATTAAAATAGGTTAAGGACATACCTTAACCAAAACTTTTTTTAGAATAATGGATCTTTAACTCTAGCAATTCTAAATGAATTTAATATAACTACTAAAGTTAAGCCCAAGTCACCTATACCAACAGACATCATCAATGTAATTAAACCTAATATTGCAAGGATTACAAAGAGAGCCTTTACGAAAATGGATAGTGAAATATTCTGTTTAATAATATTCATTGTCTTTTGGCTTAAACTGAATAGGTAAGGCAACTTACTGATATCATCCTGCATTAGAGCCACATCAGCGGTTTCAATAGCTACATCTGAACCTGCTGCACCCATTGCAATACCGATGTTTGCACGTGCCAAAGCAGGTGCGTCATTGATACCGTCACCAACCATAGCCACATCACCGAACTTGTTACGGATAGTGTCAAGAATATTCAACTTATCCTCAGGTAAAAGGTCGGAATAAACATAGTCAAGTCCTATTTCATTTGCAACCTTATTTGCAGCCATCTTATTGTCACCGGTAAGCATAATGGTCTTGACGCCTTGGCCCTTAAGATCTTTGATTACATCTGCAGCATTATCCCTGATTTTGTCAACTACAGTCAAGCCTGCAATGACTCCATTTTCATCACCAATGAACACCAAGGTTTTACCTTCAGCAGTGTACTTATTGATTTCATCTCTTGAAACATTGAACTCGCTTCCTTCAATCAATGACTCGTTTGCAGCATAGTAGCGTTTTCCATCAACGGTACCGACAATACCCTTACCTGGAATGTTCTTGAAGTCTTCAATCTCATCAAAGCTTATTTCATTAATTCCAGCATAATCAACGATTGCCTTAGCGATTGGGTGAGATGAACTGTGTTCCAATGAAGCAGCAATCCTAACAATCTCTTCTTCACTGTAAGCATCATTTAAAACATTTATATCACTTAATGCAAGCTTTCCTTCAGTTAAGGTTCCTGTCTTGTCAAAGATAACTGCTTTAACGTTACGCATTTCCTCTACGTAGGTACTTCCCTTGATAAGAACTCCCTTTCTGGTAGCTGAAGTGATAGCTGATACCATTCCAATCGGAGTAGAGATTAAAAATGCACAAGGACATGAAATTACCATAATTGAAAGTGCCTTATAAACCCAATCCACCAAGTTCTGACCAAAGAAGAGTGGAGGTATAAATGCTACACATGCAGAAATTACTATCATCAAAGGAGTGTAATATTTGGAAATACGTTCCACCAATGTTTCTGTAGTGGATCTGTTTAATTGTGACCTTTTAACAAGAGTTACAATTTTGGAAATTACAGAGTCCTTAGCTTCTTTGGTAACCACCATTTCCAGATATCCGTCTTCATTTACAGTACCTGAAAAGACCTCATCACCGACGGTTTTTGTTACAGGAAGACTTTCACCAGTGATTGAAGCTTGGTTTATGGAAGATGTACCATATACAATATCTCCATCCAAAGGAACCTTATCTCCAGGTCTGATGATGACAATTTCACCGATTTTTACTTGGTCAACATTACGAACTTCCTCTCCATCACCAACTTTGACTCTTGCAGTTTCTGGAGCCAATTCAACTAATGACTTGATTGAACGTTTTGCACGAAGTTCAGCATAATCCTCAAGGAATTCTGCTATATAGTATAATAATGCAACTGCTGCACCCTCTTCACCGTGACCGATGATGAATGAAGCTATACATGCAATAACCACAAGAAGTGCAGGCCCAATGGTATGACGTTTTACAAGTGAGTTATAAGCCATTACACCTATTTCATAACCTGCTATAAGAGCAGCAATCATGTAAATTATTGTTACAATGGTCATGTCAAAGGACAAGTATTCAAGTATATGTCCTGCTATAAAGAGGATTCCACTTGAAACCATGATTTGAATAGGTCTATTTGAGAGTAGAGGTTTTCCTTCTGCAATAAGGTCTCCATCTCCATGGCTGTGGTCATGTCCATGGCTATGCCCATGGTCATGGTCATGATCATCATCTGCACAATCAGGACATGCACAAAGTGAGAAATCATCTAAATCATCATGGTCATGATGGTGATGATCATGGTCATGGTCGTGTCTATGGTCATGATGGTCATGGTCATGACAACCACAATCAGGGTCTTCACAAGAATCTCCTACTACTTTAGGACTATGATCGTGCTCATGTTCATGTTCATGGCTATGTTCATGCTCATGTTCATGCTCATGCTCATGTTCGTGATCATGCTCTTCTTCATCATGACAATCATCGTCATCACAGCCACATCCACAGGACTCATCATGATGCTCCTCCTCATGTTCATGACTGTGGTCATGACTGTGGTCATGATGGTCA
>JAZNRM010000236.1:0-4209 GCA_045590695.1 Methanobrevibacter sp. | reverse complement strand
TTCTTTAAAGAAATCTGCATAAGGCTGCAAACCTTTATCTGCCCAAAGCTTCCAAATATTCAACTCATTTTGAACTACACCTGCCTTAGCGCAAGCTTCTTCAAGTGTTTTTCCCTCTTTCAAATATTTCAAAATGTTTCGTGATAAAATCATGAATCTTGGCAGTTCTTGTTTGTAAAAATCTAAAGGACTTCCATTAAAAATAGTAAAACCCCCTAAAAACTCCTATTTATAGGAGTAAATTAATTCATTAAACTTTAATTAAATTTTAAATTATATTTCCTTAATCAAATCCCTGTCGGTTTCTATTCCTAAGTATTCTTTAGTGTAAGGACAAGCCAGACCACATTTGGCACATAAGCTTTTTCCATGAGTTCTTTGCATTTCTGATTTAATGAATTCAAAACACTTTTCTGCATCGAAATATTCTTCCCTTTCTTTTCTGGAGTCCCATTTTACGTCATTTATCGCATTAACAGGGCAAACATCCTGGCATTCTGTACAGTCATCGCATAATGAGTCGTCTATAGGTGTTCCCACTTTAATAGGCATGTCTGTAAGAATTGTGGATAATCTAAGTGCAGCTCCATATTTTGGGCTGATAAGAAGTGCACATCTTCCAATCCATCCAAGCCCTGATCTTGTTCCAGTTGTCTTATGAGGGATTTTGCTTGCCAAACCTTCAAAATCCTTTGCAACTCTTTCACGAGACATTGCCAATGCATTGTAATTCATATGATCTTTGATGTAGTCTTCACCTTCAAGAACTATGTCGTTCAGCTTCAATGCCAAACTTTTCATGGATTCAACATATATTGACTGGTCATCTGTATAAATGGTTTTCAAAGCTTCCTTTTCTATTGGAATTCCTATTAGAATGCTGTTTGGATACTCTTTAGGAACGTTTTTAATACCTTCTAAACTAGCAAAACCTACTACCTCTGCTCCTTTTGATTTAAGAAACTCTTCTATTTCTTTTGAATTTTTCTCCTCTAAATTCATCGAATCATTCCATTTGGTTTTATTTTTTGCTAGATTATATGATTAAATATGATTTTTAAACCTTTAAATATATTCTTTACTTAGTTTAATATAGTGGTTGGTTTAATTAGATTAGTTTAAAGCATCTATATCTGATTTTTCATATCTGTTATGGCCTTTTAAACTCTTTTTATAATTCCAACATTTTATGGCATCATTTAAAGTTTTATCATCATTATCCTTGAAGAAATCTCTAATGTACTGATTGTATTGGAATTGCCTGTCTATTTCAGTTTTTTCCTTTGAGTTTTGAATTTCATAATAAGCATTGATTGCATCTTGATATGTTTTTTCAGGATTGGATTTCAGCCATTTTTGGAACTTAACTTTAAATTTAAACCCTTTTCCTATTTCCTTTTCAAAGAATTCTCTTTTATCCTCGCTGCATTTGAAGTTTTCACCTAAAAGGGAATCCAATGTGATTTCTTCAAAGTCAGTGGTTTTATTTTGATTGTATTTTTGAAAATTAGCTTTGTTTTTAGTAGGATTTGAATCATCTAAGGATTTTCCAGTATCCAGATAGTGAATAATTCTTTCTTCCAGTTGATTTTTGCTTCCACTAACCTTTAATCCTTCATTTCTGCAGAATTCTTTCAATTCTTCTTTTAAAAAATAGTATTCCTTAAATTCTGCACTATTCAAATCTTTATTTAACTTGTGTCTGTTTGAGCTCATTTTATCATTTAAATCTTGTAAGCGTTTATCAAGACAATCTCTTCAAAGAAGAACTTCTCACTTTCAGCTATTTCTGCAACAAATCCATTTCTATCAAACATATCCAATGTCCTGTCATTGTCAGATAATGAGGACTGAATCATCTGTATAATTCCCTTATCGTTTAAATGATTTGGTGCTTCTTTTATGAACCTATCAATAACTTTCCTTCCATCTAATCCTCCGTCAAATGCATAATTTAAATCGTCATTGATAATGTCATCTGAATCAGTAGGGAGATATGGAGTATTAAATAGTATAACATCAAATTTCCTATCTTTTACAGGTTCAAAGAGATCACCGAACTCAAGTTTTATGGTGTTGATATTGTTTAGTTTGAAGTTTTTCTCTGCAAGTTCAAGGGCGTTGAAGTTGATGTCAGTTGCCGTAACATCGTCTGTTAATAGACTTGCATACATGGAAACGAGACCTGATCCAGTTCCAATCTCCAATACACTTTGCCCTTCCTTTATCTCAAGATTTTCAGCCAATAGAAAGGTGTCATCTGAAGGTATGTAAACCAAATCATCTGTTTCTATTTCAAATTTTCCCATTTTCATTTTAAACCTCAGTTAATATGCTCTTTTAAAAAAATAGATAGTTCCATAATGCTTTCTGGAGATAGATTGATTGTTCTTTCCAATAATAATTCCTTGATTCTTGGATTCTCATCTTCTAAACTGTTTAAAATGGATTTCAATTCTTTTTTGTCTTTAAAACCAATTATATGCCTTGAATCAATCAATGCATTTCGTGCCTTTTTGTTTCTATGTTGGAATAATGCCTTAACGACCTTTGAATAGATCTTAAAGTCATCATCTGCTATCTGGTTTTCCTTTGGCTTTAATTCCACAACAGAAGAGTCTACCTTAGGAGATGGTATGAATGATTCAGGAGAAACCTTTGTTAAGAACTGGATATTAGCCTTAAAGTATAGCATTGCAGAAAGTCTGGAATATTGTTTAGTTCCTACCTTTCCATTCATTCTATCTGCAAATTCTTTCTGATACATTAGAATTGCAAGGTCAAAATCATGCTTTAGGAACTTAAAGCTGATTGGTGAAGATATTTGGTAAGGAAGGTTTGAAACGATTTTGTTGAACTCTGGGAAATCCACCTTAACGGCATCGCCGTTGATAAGATTCACATTATCGATTTTCTCTTTTTCCAAACGTTTCTTCAATATGTTAAAAATAGCTGTGTCTTGCTCAATAGCTATTACTTTTCCAGCTTTTTTTGCAAGTTCAATTGTCAATGTTCCTATACCTGGACCAATTTCAAGTACAGTATCCTCTTTTGTAAGATTTGCATATTCAATGATCTTCTTTCTTTTGAAATCGTCTATAAGGTAATTCTGACCTAAATTCTTGTTTAAAATAATCCCATTTTCCTGCAAAATTTGTTTAGTCTCTTTAGCTAAGGATATTTTTTCAGTCAATCAATCACCTTTTTAGCCATTAAAACAGTAGTTTTTCATATTTGAAAATCATTGATGATTAGTTAAAAATTAAAAATAAAAAATAGAAAAATGAGTTCAACTCTTTTTAGAGTTTCACTCATGGAAATTTATTCCTTGTTTTCGGAACTTGGTTTGTTTTGAGGCTTTTTGCCTCTGTTATTAGGTTTTCTACCTTTCCTATTGTTTCTACCTCTTCCTCTACCTTTGTTGTATTTTTTCTTTCTGTTGGAAGGGTGTCTGGATGGAACTTGGGTAAACATGTAATACTTGTTTTTACCTCTCTTTACGGTAGTTGTATCAAGTTCTAACCTAACTCTTTTTGCAAGCATATCCACAGGTTCTCCAAGGAGAGGGACTCTTTCTTTCAAGTCTTCAAAGCTTTTGAAAGGTTCTTTTTTACGCTCTTCCAAAATCATTTGAGTGTGCTTTTTGCCGATACCTGGGATTAACTCCAATTTATGCATTTTGATGTTAAGTGAATCGATTTCATTGAAGAATTTTACATAAATGTCTTCATGAGCCAAAATGATTTCCTTAATTGCATATTCCAATTCGATTCTACTGGTTGCAGTTAAGTTTTCAAAGTCTAATAATCCTTTTACTCTATTCACCTTATCTCTTTTTCCAGATCCTATATAGACTTTGTCATGAATATCTAAATCAACACCTTCTTTAGGTGTAACTTCTATTAATGTGAATTTGTCTACTCCAATAGCCTGTGCAATAGGTTTGCCATGAGCAGTTGGTCTTTCTGGATTTACATACCCAAATTTAAGATAATCTAAAATAATTACGTACTCCTCTTTTTTTGGATTCGGATTATCAATGTTTGGATTATCCATATTTTCACCTCATTTTAATTTTAAATGTTTATTAGTTCTAGCAATATTCTTTTATTTTCTTTTGCTAATTCTCTACGATTAATTTTTTAATAATTCATTTTTAATTATTATTTAATTTTTAATATAATATTAGTATATTTTTAACTTATTAAT
>JAZNRM010000235.1:0-2604 GCA_045590695.1 Methanobrevibacter sp. | reverse complement strand
TTTATTGAGGAACTCATATTTTTTATTGCATTAGTAAAATAAAAAATAATTTTAAAGATATTTGATTTTAAGAGTTATTTTTTTAAAACTTTTAAATTTGTATTTTTTTAGTGTATTGAGGTGAAAAAATTTCGTTAGAGAAAAGAGCATTGCTTTTGGCAATATTCTGCTTATTCTTCATTGCAATAAGTGGAGTATCTGCAAGTGATGCCTTAGATATGTCGAATAATCCAGATAACTCTAATGTTCTTAGTGATTCTATCGATTCTGAATCTGAAGAGTCAATTGGAAATTCTTATACTAATCAATTATCTAATGAAGCTACTTCCAGTTTAGGTTCAAGTGCTGCTGACGCTTCCAATGATGCTAGTTCCACTTTAAGTGAAGGAGAAGAGGACAATAGCCATGAGGCTATATTTGAAGATTCAAATTCCTCCTCACCAACTGTAAAGAGTGCAACAAGCATAACTGTGTCCAAGACTAAAATTTACTCTGGAACCCCTATAGTTATTACATTAAAAGATAAGAATGGTAAAGTATTAAGTGGTAAAAAAGTTCAAATTAGCGTACCTAGTAAAAAAAGAGTTTTTACTATGACCACTAACTCAAAAGGACAGGTAAAGCTCAATTACCATAAGGTCGGAACTTTTAAAACTATTATCAAATTTAAAGGAGACAACTCCTTTAAGGCTTTTAAAATCACAAAATACATAAAGGTTTTAAAAAGCGGAACCAGTTTAAAAGTTAAGAATACCACTGTTCCAAGATCAACTCCGTTGATTGTCACTTTAGTGAATAAGAAAAGCGGAAAGGCTATAAGTGGTAAAAAGATTAAGTTTAGAATTCCTAAATTTAATAATAAAACTTATAGGATAGCTACCAATTCCAAAGGTCAGGCTAAACTTTTCTTAACCACTAAAAAGAATTATTCTGTTATCATTAGTTATGCAGGTAATGATAATTTATACAAATCCTCAACTAAAGCATCCGTTAAAACTATTAAGTGTAAAACAGCATTATCATATTCATCAACTTCCTTGAAGTATGGTGAAGATTTTGTTGTAAGCCTTAAAAAAGTTAATGGAGATCCTGTAAAGAACAAAAAGCTTATTGTAAAAGTAACCAATAAGAATGTAACATACAAACTGAAAACTAATTCAAAGGGAAAAGCTATTGTTCCTATTAAGTATCTCGGTACTTTAAAAATGAAAATTAGTTTCCCAGGAAATGATATGTTTGTCAAATCTTCTACAAAAGCTGATTTGACTGTTGAAAAGGGATCTACCAAAATAAAAGGTTCTGATGATTCAGTTGGAAAAGGATTTAATTATTATATCACTTTAAAGAACTCTGCTGGAAAAGCATTGTCAAATAAGAAAGTGACCATTACCCTTAACGACAAGACCTTTACCAAAACTACCAATTCAAAAGGGCAAGTTAGTTTGGTAATGAACTACAAGTTAGGAACTTATCCTATTGAAGTGAACTATGCTGGAAATAAATACTATGATTCATCCAAGCTTTCAACAAAGGTTAAAGTGGTTGAACCATCTATCAGCATTTCAAAAATCATTACTGCAGCTAAGGATTTAAAGGTCCGTGTAGAATACATCAATATTCTAAATAAGCAATACAGTGTAAATATTGATGGCAGAAAGTACACTATGGATGAATTTGCATATCTTATGGCTGGTGCTTTAACCAACATAAATAGCGGTTCAAAAGCAAATGTTAAAATTAAGGATTTATCAAATAATTACAATTCCTCTGGAAGCAAGATTAGTGGTAAGTTATATAAAGCGGAATACCTCAAATTAGCAAAGAATGTTACAAGCTTTGTTAATGAAAATAAACGTATTCCTAATTACAAGCCAACTAATTTAGGTAAAATGGAAGCAAACCTTTACATTTATGCGTTTACTGCTGCATTGGATTACTATGGCAACCATAAAAAATTGCCTTCTTATGTAACAGCCAAAACCAGTTTGGTTAGAGGAGGATACTCCATTTCCATTAGTCAAAATGGTAAAATCCTAAACTATAGGCAGATATTCGATTCAGATGTATTTGCTAAATACTTGAAAACAGGCGGTAAATCCGCACTCAATGATGCTATTAAAAAGAAAGCAAAACAATTAACCGCTGGATTGTCAAGCCCTAAGGCTAAGGCAAATGCTATCTTTGAATTTGTAAGGGATGACATTAGATACAACTTCTATACAAATTCATTAAAAGGAGCAAAAGGAACTTTAAGTTCCAAAGGTGGTAACTGTTGTGATAAGGCTAACTTAATTGTAGCAATGTGCAGATCTGTAGGTATTTATGCAAGATATTCCCATGCAAAGAACTGTAAATTCGCTAGCGGATTAAATACTGGTCACGTATGGGCTCAAGTTTACGATCCAATATCACAAACCTGGTATACTGCTGATGCAACAAGCCGCAGAAATGAATTAGGTAACATTAAGAATTGGAATACCAAATCTTACAGCATACCTAAGAACTATGCGCTTATACCATTCTAGATTTATTGATTATTTGATTGGAAAGATAGAATAATTTTTAAAGATTATTCTATAATTTTTATTTTTTTAAAAATTTTTT
>JAZNRM010000234.1:0-5573 GCA_045590695.1 Methanobrevibacter sp. | reverse complement strand
GAATTAATGTAAGAACTAATATGATTAATAAAAAGAAGGATAAAACCTTAATTAGGGATAATCTATCTAAAAAATCATTTAATCTAATCATATTAATCCGCCCATGTTAATATCTCAGTAATCTTAATTTTTAGTTTTATAATATATAAGTTTAAACGAACATAATTTTAATAAACTATTTTTACAATTTATAGGAAATCAAATCATGACAATCGATTATATTCCCAAAGAATTTGAGATAAATTACAAGCACGATATAAATGGAACAAAATCCATTAAGTTATTGAACAATGTTCTTTTGGTAAACAATCCAAATCCAGAATTGATTGATATAAACATGATACGCAAGGAAAAATGGATTCAATTTTGGGAAGACCTAGAAAGAATTGGCCTTTGGGATCTTGAAGAGGAATATCAGTCATGCACTTTGGAGGGAGGATTCACTTGGAGCATAAAAATCATTTGCAAATCCAAAGAGATCAATAGCTATGGAGCAAATATGGAACCTAAAATAGTCATTGGAGATAAGATTTATTCCGTTTTGGAAGAGCTCTACAAGTCAATTGAAGAATTGATTGACTTAGAATAAAAATTAAAAAAAACTAAAATAAAAAAAATAGAAAATTGCTAAAAATATTAAAAAAATTAAAATGAAATAAATCAAAAAAAGAAAGGAAAAATAAAAAATAAAAAAATAAAAACTAATTAAATAATGATTTAATTAGTAAAAGAAGCAGTTTCTGCAATTGATTTTAATAATTCCAAATCATTACCAGCAATTACAATTACCTGATTATTACCTGGATTTTCAATGCAAATTGCATAGTCTGCATTATCAACATTTGAAATAATATCTCCATCGAATGAAGCATTTACATCCACTGAATCTTCACCGTTTGCATCATTGACATTTACACCATCAGTTGAAATGGAAACATTATCACCACTTGAATCTGAAACCTCCAATCCTCTAGTGGTTAATGAAACAGAGTTGTTGGTATCACCACTTATTTGAATTCCTTCATCTTTAGAAACCTGCACATCAGCACCTTCAGTTGTGACATTCACATTGGAATCATCTGAAAAGATTCCAGTCGCAAAGTTCCATAAGGCATCAATATCATTTCCAAAGCCAAAATCAAAGAAATTCCAATTATTTGCATCCTTAGTTTCAATAATGAAATACTTGTCATTTTCCTCTACGATAGGAGCATCCTTTTTCAAATCATTTATCACATCTGAAATGATGCTTTGATCTTTAGAATCGTCTTTCAAATACACAATGGCACTTACATCATTTGCATTTTCCCCATGGTTTGCAAAGACTTCCATATTCATAGCTAAATCGCCAACATTCAAATTAGTTGTTGCCTCTTCAGCAAAGTCACTGCCTGATGGAATATCTATTGCAAAATTAGCGCTGTCTATACCATTGCTTACCAAATCAACTGCACCAACACTTGAAATTGCTATTGCAACAACAAGAAGTGCAGATAATCCTGCTAAAATTCTTGAATCGATTTTCAATTTATCACCCATTTTACAATATTAGTTAAATCACCCATAGTTTCTAATTTTCTTATTTTAGATAGTTTCTAATTCAGTTTTAGTTGCTTCTTTGTAAATTGATCCATAGACTCTGCTTATTGCAATGCTGACATATGGATTGACAAGCAATGAATTAAGAATCATATTAATTAAAGCCAAAACAAATGCAGAACCCACTATCATGCTGATGATTCCAGCAATAGCTCCGAAAATAAAGCCAAAGAATACAGAGATAATCATAGCTGCTATAACAGTGAAGAGTAAAATTCCTATGTATCTTCCCCATCCTAAGTTCTTGATTAATCCTAAGATTTCCTTAAATCTGAATGCAGCAGCAAATTCATCCTTGTCCACCATATTGCATAATGCCATTACATTCACTAAAGAAACGAATATTGCAAATATGATAGCAACTAATAATATGATTCCACCAATTGCATTTACTGAAGCACCTACAGATTCGTTTACAGTTAACATCACTCCAAGGAAGAAAAGAATCATAGGTAAAATGGAATAAGCTAATCCAACAACGAATGCTTTAAGACCTTTTACTAATAATCCTTTAATGTCACTGAACTCTGGAAGTTCAGATCTTCCTTCTATACCATATTTAATAACATCATAAATGTATCCTGAAGCGAATACCATCAATATAAATGTTACAATCCAGGACAAGACAATCAAAGCCATGCTGCTTGGAGGAATAGCAGATAATGCTGCTTGAACTGTATCAACAGGAGCCATGTCCGCTAAAATTCTCATATTGTCAAAGACCAAAAATTCCATTGCCAATGAGACAAGACTTGAAATAAGAAATATAATACCTAAAGTCAAAACCTTTTTTACATCGTTTAAAGGATATTTCAATCCTTCTTTAACTACATCAGTAATACTAGCCATAAAATCACCAATAAAGAATAATAAAATATAAATTAATTTTTAATTTTAAAGATTTTTAATTATCTAATGAAGATTGTATAACAATCCACTTACTCTTGATTGCATTATCATGGTGTAAGGACCTACAATAAACAACATTACAAGGTAAGCTATGAAAAATCCTGCAACAAATATTCCGCCAGCTGCCATAGCAAATCCTAAAGTTCCGGTAAATATTCCGAAGAATCCGAATACGAATAAGATCAAGAAGAAAACAACTGCATAAATTGCTGAGCAAATAATAACTAAACCAATGTAAGCTCCTAAACTTCTTGTAACACCAACAGATTTTATGATTTCAATTATTTCCTTATAATCAAATGCTTTAGATAAAGAATCGCCATTATTTGCCATGTGTGCTACTCCAAACATGCTCATAACATAAGCGAATAAGATTAGCACAACAGTAATGACAGTGCCGATAGCCATTAATGCAGATTCACCATATCCCCCGATTGAGCTGGATATCGCTGCAAACAAGAAGAATATTATGAGTGGAACTAGCGCATAAATCAGATAGACCAAAACAACCTTTATACCATCTACAAACATGTCAATGATGTTGTCAAATTCTGGCAATGGATCATTACCATTTATCATACCTTCTACAGAAATCTTGGTTACTCTGTATGAATAACCGTAAATCAAGAATATTGGAAGCAAAAGGAAACTTAAGAAGTAAGTTACTCCCAATATCAATAAAGTCTTTAAGTCTTTAGCAGAATATTCTAAAGAATCCTTATAAATATCTAATATCATTTTTTTACCCCTAAACAATATGTAACTAATAAATTTAAATCAAAGCATCAAACTTTGACATATTTAATTTTTAAAGTCGTCATCACTAAATTTAAAAATATCCTCTATGCTTAAATAGGAATCCTTATCTTCGCCATAAGTGGCTTCATTCAAGATTCTTGTAATTTTATATGCTAAAAGCAAAGATGGATTATACCGTCCGTTTTCTAAGGCATTGATTGTTTGACGAGTAACTCCAACAGACTCAGCTAAATCCTGTTGGCTCAACTTAATCTCCTGCCTTAAATATCTTATAATTGTTTTCATATGATCACTTAAACAATATCTGATTAAATATAGAAATATAAACATGTAACAAATACATTCCAAATGTAATAAATAAATTCCAAATGTAAAAATTATATTACATTCCTATATGTAAAAATTATATTACATCATATATAAATGTTTCTATGAAAATAGTCAAAAATGGTAAGATTGAAAGAGCAAAAAATAAAAAAATAAAAAAATAAAAAAAGTCAATGAATTAATGCAAAAACACGTGAAAAAACCATCTAAGTCCTTAATCGCTTAATCTCTTCAAAGATATAAACTATTATCAAAAGTCCTGCAATCACGGAAACTATTCCTGTGATAGGTGCAACTGGCATTTGGAATAGGAATGCATCTGCATTAACCGCTTCAAGGATAACTGCTACAAGATTATTTAAGAAATGAATTGACATTGTCATAAGGATATTGTCTGTTTTCAGATAGATTATGCACATGCATATTCCAAATAGAAATGCACTGGTTATTCCGCCGAATTCATGCCCAATAGCAAATAGTGCTGAAGATATGATCATAGCAGCGATGACACCAGTTCTTATTTTCAATCTATTGAATAAAACTCCTCTGAAAAACAATTCTTCAAGAATAGGAGCCAATATGACTGAAGAGATAACTTCGAAAATGAAATACAATGGATCAAAAGCCTTTGGAGTGAAATCCAATAACGGCTCCATTTCAGGGTATACAAAACCATAAAGTATGTCAAAATTTGCAAATAAAGCCACTACCAGGAATACAAACAATAAATTGATTAGGAACACATAGAATAATTCCCTACGATTATCCCTTTCAAAAAGCTTTGAAAAGTCATCATCCAATCCATGAGTGCCTCTTAAAGCCCATATGAAGAACAAAAGAACAAAACATAAAAGAGGCATAATCACTAAATTTTCATTTTCACCTAATGGAGGAAATATTACAACGAGAACTACGTTCAAGATAAATCCAATCACAATAGCTAAAACTGCTTCTCTTAACCTGATTGTTCTAAGCCTTACATTAAAGTCAGTAACATTAAAGTCCATTTTATGCACCTAAGATTAAAAATCATTTTAAATAAGTGTTTTAATATTACATACTACCCTTAATAAACTTTTTCGATTAAATTTAAATATGCCATTATTTCAGCTTATAAGTGAAATAAAGAATGTAAACTGGAATAAATATCAATGAAGAAAGGAGGAGCAGACCTATTAATGAACTGAATTCTCCACCTAAAATCAAATATTGCAATGGAGTGTACATAATTAGATATGATAAAAGATTATATGCAGAATGCACAAGCATATTCAATAATAAATTGTCTGTTCTTGAATACAAAATGCATAGAGTCATTCCCATTATGCAAGTATAGATAATATGTGAAAAATGATCCGGATAATTGAAATGGCATAATCCAAAAATGACTGATGAAACAACTAAACCAAAGACAAATCCTTTCCTGATTTTCAGTCTATTGAATAGAACTCCTCTAAAGAACAATTCTTCAGATATTGGTGCGATTATTATTGCTGAAAACATCTCAAAAATGAAAAGCAATGGATCATTTGTCCCAGTAGCCACATCCAATAAAGGTATGGAAATTGAATTGACCATATTTAAAAGGGAATCCAAAGGGAAAAACATGGTTTGAATAAAAATTGCCACAAACATATTTGCAATGGCTAAAATCAAAACTCTCAGAATGCTACTTGCCTTAAACAAGTCATTGACATCCTTATTGAATCCTGTAGTGCCATATGTAGCAATCAAAAAGAATACCATCATAAAGCAGAAGAAAAGGACATATTCCAATTCCCCAGAAGAAATATTGAAATATCCCTCAACAAATAAAGTTAAGAAAAAAGAAATGACTATTGCAATGATTATTTCCCAAAGCTTAATTGTTCTAAGTCTCACATTGAAATCTTTAACACTGAAATCCATACATATCACCCAATAAAGAAATAATTATCTTTTATTATTTATTTTATTAATTATTATTTTCAAGATATTAT
>JAZNRM010000233.1:0-1851 GCA_045590695.1 Methanobrevibacter sp. | reverse complement strand
ATTATTTTTTACTATTTTTTATAAATATTTTATTAAACTTGTTATTTTTCAATTTAACTCTTATATTGACCTTATTTTTTAGAAAAAACTTATATACTTCTTTTAATAGAGTTTATTTCACTGTTAAAGAGGTGAATCATGTTAATAAGTCAGCATGAAGATAAGTCATTTAAGATACTGATTGATTTTGCAATGCATGATTTTTTAAAGGGAATTGGAATTGATGAGGAGATAATAGTTCCACTTCCTACAGAGCTCATGACCACCAATTGCATGAATCGCAGATTGGATTACTGTGGCCTGTCTAAAAATTATGAAATCATCAATGTTGAATTCCAATCATCTGTCTTAAGCGAAGAGGATGAGATTAGAATCTTTGATTATGCATCATCATTATTTGTAAAGTTTAAACTTCCAGTAAAAACCTTTATTATAAGTACAGTCGAAGATAAAAGTCGTAAAATAGAAAAATGGCATCATAATGATGTGTTTACTATTTATATCATATCGTTAAAGGATAAGGACGGATTGAAAGCTTTAAATAATATAAAATCAAAAATAAGGAACAAGGAAACCTTTAATGGTGAAGATATCGTTTCATTGATTTCAATTGTTTTTATGAAATCAGATTTCACAGAAAAAGAATTGCTGTTTAAGGTTGTAGATTTAACGAATAAGGCAAGATTCGAATCGGACTTTGTAAAAGATCAAGTAATGTCCATTCTATTGATTTTAGGGCTTAAATTCATAAAAGATAAAGAGGAATTAAAAAATTTTGGTGATATTATGATGGAGTCAAGTCATTTATTATCTTTTGTTAAAAGAACAAGTGGAGATTTAATAGAAGAAGGAAGAAAAGAAGGCAAATCTATAGGTATTGGTGAAGGAGTGGAATTAGGTAGAAAAGATGGAATTATTTCAGTAGCTAAAAGGATGTTGATGAGAGGTATGGATATTGATGTAATTTCCGAACTTACTGGCCTGTCAATAGAAGAGATAAATTCTTTAAAGGAAAAATAATTATTTAAAAAAAGAGTAAAGTACTGATAGAAATCAGTACCCATAAGTCAAGATGTTTCCATCTTCATCCACGATTCTAAAGTATCCGTCATCGTAGGTTATTCTATATGTTCCATCACCAAGGGCTTCTCTAGAAACCTCATGCTCTGATGGATCCCAGCCGTCAATGACATCATCAACCTTATGGTCGGTTTTGTACTTGTCACTTCTTGATGTTTGGCTACTTGCATTTGCCTTTTTCTTTACATATATGGTTCCGCTAAGTGTAGCTGGCTTGTAGTTCTTGTTTCCATTGAATTTAGCAGCAAGTGTGAAATTGTCTGCTATCAGGTCTTCTAATCTGCACTCTCCATTTTCATTTGTCTTGAGAGTGAAGTTTTCAGTGATTCCATTGCTTCCATGAGTGAGGTTTATCTCAATCCTTTGACCTGCTATTGGAGTTTTGTTCTCATCTGAAAGCTTTAGTATCAGGCTGTCACCTTCAGTAAGGCTTTGGCTGCTTTCCATAGTTAAAATTGCAGTCTCTCCACTTCCAAATGGATTTGCCATGAGGAATATTCCAATTGCAAGAAGAATGATTACTGTAGCGCATATGATTATTATATCTCTTGAATTCATATTAACCCCCAAATTGAATTTTAATTTTAGTTAATTAATATTATTATGACACTCTTATTTTATTCTTTTCTATTTTCAGTCAATCCACTTGACTGTTGGATTATCATAAATTATTTTAAGCACTTTCTATAAATCATATCTTGTGATATTTTCTAATATCGAATTAGAATACATATCACTTTAGTTATCAAATCATGTTAAGGGCGGTGTAAT
>JAZNRM010000232.1:0-2106 GCA_045590695.1 Methanobrevibacter sp. | reverse complement strand
AATTTTTATTTTAGTTAATAATTTTCTATTAAAAGTTACGGTTTTAGTGATTTTTCTATGAATATTTTATTTTAAAGTTTTGAATAATCTTAAATTATATTGTTTTATTTTAATTTTTTATACTAATTACTTATCAAAAATTATTTATCAATTTTATCAGGTGTTATGAATGAGTGAGGTATCCTCAAAGGAATTATATGAATTTAAAAAGTCATTGAAGGAATTGGCGGAAAAGAAAGGAAAGGGAACAGAGCTTGTTTCCATGTATGTTCCTCCAACAAAGCAATTAAGTGATATCATCAAGCAGATGAGAGATGAATTAGGACAAAGCGCTAACATCAAGAGTAAAACCACTCGTAAGAATGTTCAATCAGCTATTGAGGTAATCATGCAAAGAATCCGTATGATTACAAACGACAATAAGGAATTGCCGAATGGTTTTGTATTGTTCGTTGGTATGATTCCTAAAGGTGGTCCTGGAACTGAAAAGATGGAAACTGTAGTTATTGAACCTCCTGAAGAGATCCAAACTTACAGATACATTTGTGACAGCACCTTTTATCTTGAGCCTTTAGAAGATATGATTGCTTCCAAGGAAGTTTACGGTATTGCTGTAATTGACAGAAATGAAGCAACCATCGCTACATTGAAAGGTAAAAGGATCAATGTGGTGGCTAACTTAACCAGTGGTGTTCCTGGTAAGCATAAGGCAGGGGGACAATCACAAAGAAGGTTCGATAGGGTTATTGAACAATTGGCTCACGAATTCCTCAAGAGGATAGGCACTCACATGGATGATGAATTCCTTCCTATCAAGGATGACTTAAAGGGTATTGTCCTTGGTGGTCCTGGTGGTACTAAAGAGGATTACTATAATGGAGATTACATGCATTATGAGCTTAAGGATAAGGTAATCACCACTGTAGACACTTCCTATACCGGTGAATTCGGTATTAGGGAAACCATCGACAAGGCATCAGGCGCTTTAGAGGAATTAGGAGTTATCCAAGAGAAAAAATTGGTCCAAAGATTCCTTGCTGAGTTAAGAGATGACCACGGTTTATACTCCTATGGTGAAAAGGAAGTCAGAACCAATTTAGAAATGGGAGCAGTGGATGTTCTTTTGCTTAGTGAAGACTTAAAGTCCAAAAGATTGACTTTGGATTGCCAAGCTTGCGGATTCCATGCTGAAGTCACTCAAAAAGAAGGCCAGAAGGTAGAGGACTTAACCTGCCCTCAATGTAATGAGAAAATGAAAATCACTCAAGAGGAAGATTTAATCGAGGATTTGGCTAATATCGCTGAGGATTTAGGTTCAACTGTAGAGATCATTTCCACTGAAACCGAAGAGGGAAGCCAATTGTACAGGGCTTTCGGTGGAATCGGTGCTATCTTAAGGTATAATGTAAGATAATTCCGGAGGAGTTTTATGAAAAATGAAAATTTCGGTTTGGTTTTAAGCACTAAAGAAAGTGATGAAAAAAAGACTGCCCGTATTATTGGAACAGATCACTTCATATTGATGGATTTGGACTTGAATGATGACGTTGACGTTAAGGTTCAAGACAAGATTCCCCTTGGAAAGGATAGTGTTTTTGTCAAACAGGAAAGAGCTCACTTAAGTTATGATGACTTAAGCAAAGACCAGGAATTTGAAACAGAAAAAGCTGTCTACAGCATTGTAACTGCCAATGAGCCTAAATATGTAAAGTTCTTCAATGAGCAAAGCAAGCAGGCAAGTAAATTGCATTTCTTAGATGGAATAAGCAGAAAGTTAGGTTCTAAAATATTAACTGAAAAAGAGCTTAACGGTGACTTTGAAAGTTTTGAAGACATTGACAATAGAATCAGCTTTATTGAAAGCTCTAAGGAATTGATTGTAAAAAGAGTTCTTTATGAATTGATTGAGCTTCCTAAAGAGAAAAAGGGAAGACCATCCTATTTATTCACTATTGTCAAAAGATCCAATAAGAAAGAAGTTCAAGAGTATGATGAATTCGTTACTGATGATAGCCGTTTCATCGAAATGATAAAAGAAAGAGGACTTCTTGAAAAAGAAGGAAAACGTATCAGATAATTGTTTTTCTCTTTTTGCTTTTTTTATTA
>JAZNRM010000231.1:0-1570 GCA_045590695.1 Methanobrevibacter sp. | reverse complement strand
ATCAAAGATGATATGAAGGAAGATCCGAAGCTTGTTGAAACCATTAATGTAATAAAGAAGAAAATCAATCCACAATAACTTGTTGATATTCTGTTCTTAAGAAGTGGTTAACATGTTGATAAAAAAATTACGACAATTTTTTACAAAAAGTTATCATTTTTATTCCACTTTGTTTTAAAACCTTCAAACTCGCATTCAGAAAGGCTTTGAAGTACTTATGAACGAATCCACAAGCCCTACTGCTTTTACTTAAATAATTAATATATTTATCTATCTTTTAGGAGGAAATCAGCTCATGAAAATTGTATGTCAGAAAAGTGAATTATTAAACGGTGTTAATATCGCTTTAAAAGCAATTCCTGCAAAGACAACCATGCCGATTCTGGAGTGTATTGTAATTGAAGCAAACGAAGCAGGAATCAAGCTGACTGCCAATGATATGGAACTTGGTATCGAAACTCTTGTAAAGGGTGATATTTTATCCAATGGTGTGATAGCAATCAACGCAAAGATTTTTGCCGATATTATAAGAAAACTTCCTGACAGTGATATTACGTTAGAGTCTGATGATAATTTCCAGATGACCATCCGTTGTGAGAAGTCTGTATTCAACATTGCAGGAAAGTCCAGCGATGAATTTCCTTCTCTTCCGGAAATTATGAAGAAAGACGCTATGGTTATTTCCCAGTTTACCTTAAAAGAACTGATTAACCAGACAGTATTCTCTATCTCAGAAAATGAAAGCAATAAGATTATGACCGGTGAATTATTTGAGATTAAGAACAACGTACTCCGCGTTGTTGCTCTTGATGGTCACCGTATCGCAATCCGCAGAGTAGGATTGAAAAATGAATTTGAAGATAAAAAGGTGATTGTTCCCGGAAAGGCATTAAAAGAAATCAGCAAGATTCTCTCCGGTGAAACAGAAAAAGAAGTATTTATTTACTTCACCGACAGACACATTCTGTTTGAGTTTGATGATACTTTGGTTCTTTCCCGTCTGATTGATGGTGAATACTACAAGATAGATCAGATGATTACTTCTGATTATCATACTAAGATTGTGGTTAACAAGAAGGAATTTTTAAGCTGTATTGACCGAGCAACTCTGTTGATTAAGGAAACAGAGAAAAAACCGATTATCATCAACTCTATAGGGGAAGGCTTTGAGATGAAGGTAAATACTTCCCTTGGTTCTATGAACGAAGACCTTGAAGTAATCAAGGAAGGTAAGGATATTACGATTGGTTTCAATCCAAAGTTCTTAATCGAAGCACTTCGTGCAATCGATGATGAAGAAGCATTCTTATTCATGACCAATCCGAAAGCACCTTGCTTTATTCGCGATACCGAAGATAACTATATCTATTTAATTCTTCCGGTGAATATCAGTACAAACTGATTTTTTGAAACAAAAAATCAGTTCAAAGAATAAAAAATTATAATTTTGGATTTTAATTTTTCATTCTTTCCGGAATCTAAAAGTATAATAGTAGGTGATGTTGTATGAACGAAATTAAGATAAGAGATGAGTTTATCAAGCTTGGCCAGGCGATGAAGCTTGCAGGGC
>JAZNRM010000230.1:0-1781 GCA_045590695.1 Methanobrevibacter sp. | reverse complement strand
TAAGAACTGCAGGTGTATGAATAATTGAATCCAATGATTCTACAGTAACTTCATGAGTATCAGAATCTAAAACATCCTTTACGCTATAGATAGTTTCCATTGCAGTGGATAATGATTTCTGATAATCCTCAGCAACATTTGCTATTTCTATGGCTTCGTCAACATCTATCTCTCTTGAACAGCCTAAAGGAGTTGATCCCAAGTTTTCTGAAAGCTGTCCTAAAGTGTATCCGAAAACCCCTTTGTCCGCTTCAATTCCAGGAATAGCTATTGGAAGACCAGTGAAATACTTGTTTCCTCTTCTATAAGTTGCATCAGTGTCTATAATCAATGTTGTTATTGTGTTGTTGGTTTTGCTTTTTATCTCTTCAGTTATTTCCTTCGCTACCTTTTCAGGGTTTTCAGGAAGCAGTGATACACATGTTCCTGGTGCATTGCTTAAATCGATTCCCGCTTCTGAAGCTGGCTTCAATGCATGTTTCCAACCGTAAAGCTGTAAAACCACTTCTTTATGCCTTTTGGATTCTTCTGGAAGTTTTCTTAAATTTTTGATTGTTCTTTCCTTGATTCCAAGAAGGGGTCCAAGAACATATCCCCAGAAGTATTTGCTCCAGTATGTCGCCAAGAATGTTGCCTTTAATGATGGTGTGTAATCAGCTTCATCAACCAATCTTCCTTGAGAAACAGAGATGGGAGTTTCTGCAATGACCAAGTAATCTCCTTCATTTGCCAATTTGGAGATGTCTTTTATCATAAAGTCTATGCTTTCATTAGGTTTGATGTAATGTGTTTCAATAGGGATTACCTTGTATCCATTGATTTCAACATATTTGTACTTTTGACCTTCCTCGGTTTCTGCTTCTTTATAAATTGGATTATTTGTCATGGTATCTCTTAATTAATTCAATTAATAGTATAATTTTATATTAGTAAATATATAATTATTATTGTATAAAATTATATTTATTGAATAAACTTATATAATTTTTAATTATCAATTTTCATTGGGAGATCGTATTATGGAAAAATCAATTACCTATTTTGAAAAACCAGGCATTGAAAATACAGATGCACTTATAGAACTTGTTAAGGAAAGATTGGAAGGCTCTGACATTAAATATGTGGCTATTGCATCATCTACCGGTGCAAGTGCATTAAAACTTAATGAAGCATTGAAGGATATGGATGTAACAATTGTAAACTGTTCCCATCATGTAGGTTTCAAGGAAGCGAACAAGGCACAAATGGATGATGAAACCAGAGCAAAACTTGAAGCTGAAGGAGTAGTGACATTTATGGGATCACACGCATTAAGCGGTGTAGGAAAAAGCATTTCCAAGAAATTCGGTGGAGCAACTCCTGTTGAAATCATTGCAGCAACATACAGAACATTCTGTCAAGGAATGAAAGTGTGTGCAGAAATCTCCATTATGCTTGCTGATGCAGGATTGATTCCTGTAGGTGAAGAGATAATAGCTATTGGTGGTACAGGCAGTGGAGTTGACACTGCTGTTGTAATGACTGCAGCTAACATGACTAATGTGTTTGACATTAAATTCCATGAAATCATAGCTATGCCAAGATAATAAGATTATTTTACTTATTTTTTAGTTTTTTTCATTTTTTTAGATATTTTTTAGTTTTTTTTAATTTTTCAACATTTTTATTTTTCCACTATTTTTGCTTAATAAATTAATGAAAATAGTTAAATACTTGAAAAATTATAATAAAAATACTAATTTGAAAATAGAAATTAGAAAAATTTAGAGATTTTTTGTTAA
>JAZNRM010000229.1:0-9356 GCA_045590695.1 Methanobrevibacter sp. | reverse complement strand
CAGTTGCCAGACTTCACCGGTTCCGGAAAAGCTGTTGATGATAAGATAAGCCGGATCACTGATAAAAAGCAGGAAAAAGACAACATCATCATGATGACAAAGCACTTTGGCATTGATGTAAAGTGTCTCCTGTATCCCAATATAAACAACGATTTGATAGTAATCTTAGATAGCGTGAATCTCTTAAATGATGAAGTGGATTCCTTTAAGGTCATAGATGTTTTTTATGAAAAGATTGTAAAGGAAGGAATATTGTTGGGAATTGGCTTTGGCAAAGCCCATATGATAAAGAAGATCATGGAATTTCCTCTAAGCAAAAGTGAGATTTTAGATATAAATCTAAAGGAATATCATGAGTATTACCCTCCATTTGACGAATCAAAAACCGATTTTGAAAAGGTTGACGATAATGGAATCGAAAGACTTAAAGTAACAAGAAATGACGAACCAAGCAATCTTGAAGTTGAAATATCTGCAGTGGCATACATCTCTAAAATTATCGATGACAACCATAAGGAATTGAAAAAGATTCTTTTTGAAGAGTTTTTAGATGAATTTGAAATAGATAAGAAAAAATCCAAATTCATATTCAACAAAAAGATCAGAATTGATGGCGAAAACTTGAAGCCATTACTTAAATCCCGATTTTTCAAAGAGAAAAGAGGGAAATATAAAATCAAGAAAATAATCGAGGACTACTTTGAATTCATGATAGATATCGGTTTGGATATAGGAATCAGAACTGGATTGAGGTTGGTGATCGAAGATATTCAAAAGAACATAATGCCGTATGAACTAATAGGGAACTTATCTGAAACTGAAACAATGATGTATATTCAAAAGGAGCATAGCGATTACATCTATAAGAAATACGACACTGAAGTTAGCATTTAAATATAAGTTATATGGATTTATGGAATTCTCATGGGGGTGTTTTAAAAAATATTTTAATCAAAAAAGGTGAAAGCATGAGCTATTTAATCAATGAAATCTATGAACTTTACGAAAAGCATTTGGAAATAACAGAACCAGTTTTAAAGAATATGGGAGTCGAAGACAATATTCACAATTATCTTATTGATGTAAACATTGACCTTGAAATATTGCTTGAATCCAATGACATTATCAGATACAAATATGATGAGCTTCAAGAGAAAATAAAACAGGCATATGATGAAATATTCAAGGAAGGAATACTGTTTGGAATCATAGTCGGAAAAATTATCAAGCTAAACAACTGTTTGGAAGATAAGGAAAAGTACAATGAATATCTGGGCAGAAACTATGACTACTACACTGAATACAGCTTTAAGATAGATTTCTTCAAAAAGGTAATTCCTCCAATAAAGATCAGGAAATCAACAAGGGATAACAGTCCAAGACAATTGAATTATAGAAACAAAAAGTATGAAGAAAAAAGGAAAGTCAATGGAATCAATGTAAGCTGTGAGGAAATCAAGGATTCATACTACACAATCAATGAAGAGATAATTGAATATAAAAAGAGAATTGGGGAAGATGGAATAATGAAATTCCTTGAAGATGAAGGAATTGGTGATGAGATAAAAAACCAGTATTCCAACATAAACGACAAGTTATTTGAAAAGCTATTTAACATTTTAGAAGTCAATCTGAACAATGCTGAAAGAGCTTGTCAAAATTACTATCGCTTCGACACATTTACAGCCCATGACATGTTTGTATCCAATCTGTTTGCAAACTTAGAAGGAGAATTTGAGGCAAGGGAATTAATTAATTTCTACTTGAAATACGTCTTCTTTAAGGGAATAGACATTGGAATATTAAATGGAAAAATGTTTTTTGTATATGATATCCAAGAGGGATTCTTGAATTACTATAAAATACAGAACATGAACAGTGAAGAAAAAAGCAGATATTTGATTAAAGAATTGTTTGATTAGTTTTGGATTAAAATCTAAACTATAATAAAAAAAGAGGAAAAGTTAAAAAAATAAACTTTTCAAAAACAAATTTAATTAAATAAAATCTGAAATTATTGAATCTTTTGACCGCAACTTGTACAGAAATTATCTCCAGGATCTATTTTAGCACCGCATTTCGGACATGCATTAGCTTTTGAAGCATTAGGGGTAGCAGGATTTGCTTTACCATACTCTGCTGTTGGTTTAGCATCACCAATTACAGGCCCTTTAGTGAAATCCTTATCACTGTTGATTTCAGCGATTAAAGCCTTCATGTTTGCAATCCTTTTCTCATCAGATGGGTGTGTTGAGAAGAATTCAAAATTATTTCCTCCTCTTTGACTCATACTTTCCCAAAATGCTGGGATTTGTTTGATGTCATAACCTGCCCAATGGATAATCAACATACCTAATCTGTCTGCTTCCAATTCTTGGTCTCTTCCGAATGGCTTTACGAATAAAAAGTCAGACCCAATGTTTGCAGCATTGATTGATGCTCTTGTAATGTCCCCTATTGCACCTAAACCAAAGATATCTAAAATGAAACTTCCAAAGTAACCAGCAGTTGCAACAGTGTTTTTAGCACTTTCAACACTTGCACGGGTTCTTGAATGGTCAAGCAATGCATGAGCCATTTCGTGACCTAAAATGAAAGCTATTCTCTCTTCGGTATTTGCAATGGAAAGAATACCTGAAAACATCACTATTTTACCACCAGGCATACAAAATGCGTTTACGGTTTTATCAGCTATTAAATGGACATCCCACTCATAATAATCTTGAATATAGTCCATTCTGCCAATTTTTGTTAAGTATGCTTCAACTGCCTTAATCAATCTGACAGCAACAGCCCTGACCAATTGACCTTCCGGAGCATTGTCAAGAACTTGAGCCTGTTGGACCATGCTATAATATTGCCTATAAGAATCCGCTAGAAACTTATCGTCATTTACTATATCAAAATGACTTTTACCAGTGAATGGATTTAAACTGCTTCTTTGATCTTTTGCCATTTTATCACCAAAATCAATTAATCGCTTTATAATATTATATATTGTTCATCAATAAAAATAATTTACATTTAATTGAAAATGAATTCTTTAAAAAAATTTACATTTTATATCCAGTTCCAACAAACTGGGCAACTTCCCTACCTGTGTCATCTGTAATGTCAACATTTATAACAGAGGTTGTCCTTCCATCCTTACGGACTGTAGCCTTTGCTATAAGCTTTTCCCCTTTTGCTCCACTTAAATAGTTTATGCTTACCTGAAGACCTACTGTCAGTTTATGCAGTTGATTGGACATTACTGCAAAGGCAAAATCCCCTAGAGTGAATATTGCTCCACCCATTACAGCACCGAAACCATTTCTGAAATCCTCCTTGATCTCTACACTGCAAATGCAATAATC
Organism: Methanobrevibacter sp.; assembly: GCA_045590695.1. Classification (GTDB taxonomy): domain Archaea; phylum Methanobacteriota; class Methanobacteria; order Methanobacteriales; family Methanobacteriaceae; genus Methanobrevibacter. Next base: position 6,000 of record JAZNRM010000229.1, on the reverse strand, counting down.
CTCTCCAAGCTCATCTAAGTGAATACCCAATTTTGCTGCAAACTTATCTCCATTGAAGAACTCTCTTGCTTCCTCTATTGATTCAAATGTAGTCAATAAAATCACCTAATTAAACTAAAAATAATTAATTTATAATATTACTATATTCAAAATCATTAAAAAGATTATTCTACTTAATAAGGTTTAGAAATAATAAAAAACCTTATTCTTCAGTTTTAACCTTTCTAATGAATTTAGCAGGAATCCCTGCAACAATGGAGCATTCCTCAACATCTTTTGTCACTACTGCTCCAGCAGCAATGATTGCGCCATCCCCTATTGTAACTCCTGGCAAAATAGTTGCATTTGAACCTATCCAAACCTTGTTTCCAATTCTTATTGGAGCTGCAATCAGATTAGCCCTATTTTTTGGATTTTCATCATGATTCAATGTAGCCATAACAACATTATGGCCAATCAATACATCATCTCCAATGTAGATTCCGCCTTGATCTTGGAACTTGCATCCTGCATTGATAAAGACATTTTTACCTATATGAATGTTCTTGCCGAAATCTGTGAAAAATGGAGTAAAAACTCTAAATTCCTCATCAAGATCCTTACCGATTAGCTTAGAGAAGAGTTCTCTCCTTTCATCAAAATCATGAAAATTGTAATTTAATTCACAAGTGATCTTTTGAGCTTCAATGCTGTAATAATTGCATGCATCAGCAGCTTCCTCGTCCATAACCAATGCATCACCAGCATTGAAAATATCCAATAATTCATTAAGTTCTAACATAATTATTAATTGGATTTAATAAAATATAAAAATTATTAAAAAAAGGAGAATAATATTGAAAAAATAGATTAAATCTAAAAAAATAATTAAAGAATTTAAAAATAGGATTAATGAATTAAAATAATAACTAAAAGAATTTAAAATAATAATAAAAAATTTGAAAGAAAGAAAAAAAGAAAAAAAGAATCTTGAGTATAACTCAAAACTACTTTATTTTATGGTTAATTTAGATTTTTTACTTATAGCCTTATAGGTATTGTCACCTGCAAATTTAGCAGAGAAAGTGTATTTGCCTTTTTTGTTGATTTTAACTTTAACAGTAGCTATTCCTTTGCTATTTGTTTTTGCAGTGTATTTCTTACCTTTGACAGTAAATATAATCTTTTTACCTTTAATTGCTTTACCTTTTGCTGTTAAGAATTTAGCTTTAAGCTTTTTAGATTTTGTTTTTACCTTATATGTTTTCTTATAAGTGGTAAGTTTAGCCTTTTGCTTTTTAACAACAATTTTGACTAATTTGATTACTGCAGGATAAGTCTCATCCCCTAAGAAACATATTGTGCAAGGGTAAGTTCCAGCCTTTGCAAAGTTAATCTGTAATTTGGCAATTCCCTTGGTATTGGTTTTAACTTTATATAACTTTCCATTAAGGCTAATTTGAACTACTTTATTAGCTAAAGCCTGACCCCATATGTCCTTTAAGGTAACTGATAAGTATTTGCCTATTTTACCATCAATTTTATAATTGAAAGCAGTAGTAGTGAGACTTTTTGCACTTAAAACAACATTGACAACAGGATATAGGATTTTATAATCAAAAACAAAACCTGTTTGATTTTGAATCATCATTAAATTATATTTGACTACACCTACTTCACCAGCAATCTTGAAATCAAAATTCTTTGATTCATCACTATCGTTGTTATTGAACATGCTCATATATTGAGACATGTCTATATTTGACATGCTCGCCATATTCATCATGTTTGCAAAATCAAAAATGCTGCCTCCTTTGGATACGAAAGTTAAATTCTTTACAAATTGCTCATCAGCATAAATGGATATTACCTTTCCAGTTACTTTCGGATTGTTTTGATTAGGAAAGACTATGCTATAATCAAAATTAAAATCAGTCACATTGGAAAGAATAGCCAAATTATACATGATCTTTCCAACTTCACCGTCTATCTTAAAGTCAAAAATCTTTTCAGACTCATCAGTGAAATTGAAATTATTGAACATGGAAAACATTTCTGCAAAATTACCAAAAGAAGACAAATCCACTTCAGACATGTTAAGAATTTCCATCATTTCAGCAAAGGTAAATCCATTTTCTCCATGAGTATAATTAAATGAATTTAAAGGGTTGCCATCTACATAAATGTCAATTTTGCTTTCTTTGCTCTCTGCAAGTACAGGTTCATCATTTGCATTCTCTAATGGAACATCATTATCAGCAACGCCTACAATAGGTTCATCATTTTCTTTTTCAATAACACTATCAATAGGATCCCCATTTGTTTCAAGCTCTTCAACACTTAAAGCTTCATCATCACAATCATAATCATTAGCCAATAATTCTTCATCTTGAATTAAATCATTTTCAATAGTTTGAACTTCACCCATATCAGACATTTCGATTACATCACTGACTGCTTCTGACGCGCTTACAGCTCCAATAACCAGCAAGGAAATGAAAACCATTGAAATGATTAAAAAAATTCCTTTAAAATTCATCACAGTTTCCCCCCAAAAAAGGTCTTAAAAAAAAGTTTGAAGAATAAGAAAAAAATAAGAAAGTTAAATGGATTCAAAGAATCTATTTAACAGTAATCTTATTTGTTCTTGTTAAACCATTATACATGGTTTTTATAGTGTATTTACCTTTTTTAAGTTTTTTGGATACTTTAAAGGTAGCAATTCCTTTTTTATTGGTTTTTATTTTGTAGGTTTTTCCTCTAAATTTGATTTTTACTATACGTTTAGCGTATGGTTTTCCTTTAGAGTTTAAAACTTTTACATTAAATTTACCAAGCTTTTTAACTTTTTTGACTAAATTTTTAGTGGTTAAAACATTTTTGATTTTTATTCGTTTTTTCACTATAACATTGTCATATTCAGCAGTTATATAGTATGTGCCTGGTTTTAATTTTAATTTAAGAGTTGCTACACCTTTACTGTTAGTTTTAACATTGTATTCCTTATTATTTATAGTAAATACAACATATTTACCTGCAACAGCCTTATTTGAAGAGTCAAGTAGAGTGACTTTGTATGAGGTTGTTTTGGTGTAATACTTATTTAAGTTACTTGCTTTGATAGTGTTTGTTGCACCAGCACCACCAAACATACCCATTAAAGAGCCCATATCCATATCACCAAACATACCCATAAAAGAAGACATGTTCATATTCATATATTGGGACATGTCACCCATGCCTCCCATGTCAAAACTACCGTTGCCAAAAAAATTCTCCATAGGATTGGTTGGGGTAGTAGGGTTATTTTGATCTCCAGTTCCAGGATTATCACCAGTACCTGGCTCACCAGTTCCAGGATTTGGATCAGTGCCCGGATTATCACCAGTACCTGGCTCACCAGTTCCAGGATTTGGATCAGTGCCCGGATTTTCACCATCTTCGACTACTTCATCAATTCCGCTTCCAACGGTTGCTCCATCTTCAATGTCAGACATTACAACAGTATCAGAAACATCTTCTGATGCACTTACTGCTCCAATAGCAAACAATGAAAGGATAACCATTGAACATATTAATAACGCTTTACTATATTTCAAACTAGTTTCCTCCTATATAATTAAAATTTATTTATAATCAATCACAATCCTAAATAAAATTTTAAATTCAAAAATCCATTAAAATGGACATAATATGATTTCTTTATGCTATATTATATAAAAATAATCTTTACAAATTAATGATTAAGGTGGTAAAATATTAAACAAATAAATAATTAAATAGATAAAAAATTAATAAATTAATAATTAAAATAGTTAATAAATGAACACTAAAAACTTTTTATATTTTAAACAATAAAATAAAAATTATAATAAAAAATACTTTTTAGATATGTTAAAAAATAATTTTGGAGGATTTGTTCAATGATTGAAACAACAATAAAAATACCTCAGCATTTAATCTATTTTTTCAATGTAATAAAAAATTTTGAATCCAATTTCGGAAAAAATGACATCACTTCAGGAATGAGTACTGGTGAAATCCTTATCTTACTAGAAATCTATAACAACGAAGGCCTTAATCAAATTGACATTGCCAGGAGATATCTTATAACTGAAGCCAATATTAGCCAAACAACAAAAAAGCTAATGGCAAAAGACTTGATTGTCAAAAAGATGGATGAGGGAAACAATACAAAAAACTTGCTGTCCCTTACTGAAAAAGGGCGTGAACTATGTGATGAGTTGCTAATAATGTTTAGGGATTGGAACAATAAGGTCATAAAAGGAATTCCAATGGAAAACCTGATATTGTTTGGGGAAACCTTGGAGATGATTAATGAAAATTGTCTCAAAAGGGCTTAACTTGATTTTACAGTTCATAAAAATAAGACAAAAATAACTATAAGAAAATAAAAATAAGACAAAAATAATTATAAAAAAATAAAAAAAGCTTAAAAAAAGAAAAAATTAAGGAATCTAGACGATTCCTTGAGCGTTCATTGCGTCAACTACTTTTAAGAATCCTGCAATGTTAGCTCCAACTACATAGTTTTTCTCAAATCCGTAATCTTTAGCTGCTGCATCAACATTAGCAAAGATGTTTTCCATAATGGTTTGGAGTCTTGAATCAACTTCATCAAAGGTCCAGGATAATCTTTGAGAGTTTTGAGACATTTCTAATGCGGAAGTAGCTACTCCACCTGCATTGGAAGCTTTACCTGGTGCGAATAATACACCGTTTTCTTGTAAGTATTCGGTTGCTTCAATAGTGGTAGGCATGTTTGCACCTTCAGCTACTGCAGTTACTCCATTAGCAACTAAAGTTTTAGCATCTTCTAATTGTAATTCGTTTTGAGTAGCACATGGAAGAGCAATGTCACATTTTACAGTCCATACACCTTTGCCTTCGTGGTATTCAGCGGATGGTCTTGCTTCAGCATATGCGGTTAATCTTTCACGTCTTACTTCTTTAACTTCTTTTAATAATTCTACATCGATTCCTTCAGGATCGTAAATCCAACCGGTGGAATCGGAACAGGTTACAGGTTTACCACCTAATTGTTGAGCTTTTTGAATTGCATAAATTGCTACGTTACCTGCACCAGATACTGCAATGGTTTTTCCTGCAATATCAATGTCATTTGCTTTTAACATTGCGTTAGTGAAGTATAATAAACCATATCCAGTTGCTTCAGTTCTTGCGAGAGATCCTCCGAAGGTTAATCCTTTACCAGTGAGTACTCCTTCGTATAAACCTTGGATTCTTTTGTATTGACCGAATAAGTAACCGATTTCTCTACCACCTACACCGATATCTCCAGCAGGAACATCAGTGTCAGCACCAATGTATTTGCAGAGTTCAGTCATGAAGCTTTGACAGAATGCCATAACTTCTCTGTCAGATTTTCCTTTAGGGTCGAAGTTGGATCCTCCTTTACCTCCACCAATTGGAAGTCCAGTTAAGGAGTTTTTGAAGATTTGTTCAAATCCTAAGAACTTGATAATACCTACATTTACGGAAGGGTGGAAACGGAGACCTCCTTTGTAAGGTCCAATTGCACTGTTGAATTGTACTCTGTAACCGGTGTTCACTTGTACTTGACCGTTGTCGTCTACCCAAGGGACTCTAAATTTGATTTGTCTTTCTGGGTTTACTAATCTTTCTAAAAGTGCATCTTTTCTGTATTGTTCTTCGTTTTCTTCGATTACGACTCTTAAAGATTCTAATACTTCTTTTACAGCTTGATGAAACTCAGGTTCATCAGGGTTTTCTTTAACAATTAAGTCAATTACTTCATCAACATAGGACATAATTTAATCTCCATTTGTTTAAATAAAAAAAATAAATTTAAGATATTTTTAAATTTGGAATAATTAATTAACTAATAATTAATTATTATTGATTAAAAATAGCTAACAAAATTCAACTATATTTCAACTAACTATACTTAACTACAAAAGACATTTAACTATTTAGCTATTTCCAAACAATAACATAAAATATTAGTTAAATTAATTA
>JAZNRM010000228.1:0-5555 GCA_045590695.1 Methanobrevibacter sp. | reverse complement strand
TTTAATCCTTTATGCCCATGTTTTTTATAAGTTTTTAAATGCTTTTTTGAGATTTGAAATTTTTAATAAATTTAAGAAAATGAAATTTAAAATTTGATAGGCATAAATTGAAATTATTATGGATAGTTTAGTTAAAATTTAATATGCCTAGTTTTAAGCGATGTGAGAGTATGAGTTTAATTATTGCTTATGTTGGAAAGAAAGGATGTGTAATGGCAGGAGATAAGAGAAGAATTGCCTATTTTGGTTCTAAAGAGGAACGTGAGCTTTTAGAACAGGAAATTTACACTGGTGAAATCACTAATGATGAAGAATTATATGCAAGAGCTAAAGAGCTTGATATAAGTTTAAAAATAACTGATGATGCAACTAAAGTAAAAAGCTTACAAAATGTAGCAGACGGTGAAGTCAGTTCAAGAGGAACTATGGAAACCAAAAGAAAAAGGATCTATGGTACAACTAATGGTTTCCAGATCATTGAACTTACCGGTTCTGAGATTATAAACAGAAAAAGAGGAGACTCTTCCATAATCGTATTCGGAAATAAGATTACAAAATCATTAGCTAATGAAATGCTTAAGAAAAGATGGAAACCAAGCTTTAGCTTAAAGTATATGGGAGATATCTTCGGGCAAATCTTAGATGATATTTCTAAAAAGACACCGTCTGTAGGTACTAAATATGATGTAGTTATCCAACAGAATGATTTGTATATTGATAAGGTTCAACCTTATTTGGATGAAGTCATTGAAATGGATATTAATCTTTTAGCTAAGTTTAGAGCTAAACTTAGAGAAGACTTATTACAACAGAATGAAACAATTAAATTGGCTTCCACAATTATCGATGAAGGTCCTGTAGGAATTGTTGATTCAATTGATGATAAGATGATTCAAGTAAAGCTAAACCCTGATGTAAGGGCATTTGACATCAATTGGAAACTTCTTGCAAAGCCTGGTGAAAATGTTATCATGTTTGTTGAAGGTGATGATGAGGCATTATTGGAGGACCAAGTTGTAATTGAAAATGAAGTTTTATGCATTAAACGTAATAAGGCTAATTTAAAATGTGATATCATTTTATGTCATCTTGAATAGATAGTGTTTATTATTGATTTTGCGTTATTTTATAAAAGGTGACAATAATGAAAATTACATTTTTAGGCTCTGGAGGTGGTAGATTTGCCACCATCAGTCAGAAACGAATGACTGGGGGCTTTAGAATTGATGATTTCGGAGGAAAGAATTATCAAATCGACCCAGGTCCTGGAGCATTGGTCAGGTCTTATCAGTTTGGTGTAAATCCCACTAAAATTGATGGGGTCTATATTTCTCATTCCCATACAGACCATTATAATGATGCTGAAATATTCATTGAGGCAATGACAAGAGGAATGACAAAGAATAATGGTATCATTATGGGAAGCCAATCTGTTTTTGAAAAATACCAACGTTGGGGTCCTGCTATTTCAAGTTATCATAAAAGCAATTCTAAAAATTTGATCCTGACTCCTAATAAGATAGCACGTTTTCCTTCATTTACCATTAAAGGTACTGAAACAAGACATGGAGACCCTACAGGGGTTGGTTTCCAAATAGAAAATAACGGATTTAAGATATCATACACTGCTGACACTGAATATTTTGATGAATTGCCAAAATATCATAAAAACGCAGACATTTTAATCGGCAGTGTCTTAAGGCCTGGAGCAAGATCCATTAGGGGACATATGTGCACTGATAATTTCATTGACATTGTTGAGCAGGTCAAGCCAAGCTTAGCGATTATGACCCACTTCGGTTTCAAGATGATTGCTGCAAATCCAGTTGAAGAGGCAATAAGAGTCTCTAAAAAGACAGGAGTCAGAACTTTAGCTGCTTTTGATGGTATGAAAGTGGATATCAATGAGAAATATCCTGAACGTTCTAAAATGATTCGTCTTAAGGATAGATTTGCAAATCGCATAAAACAAGAGGATGTCTATTCCCTTAATTTTGAATCAAAACCAAATAAAAAAAGGAATAATAAGAAAAATAATTATGACAATTAAATTATTTTCTTATTTTATTTTTTTAATATTTTTTCTAATATTTTTTTAATATATTTTTTTTAATAATAATTTTCTAATACACTATTTTTTTGCTATTTTTCCATTTCATGTAATTTCAAGATTCTTTCATAAAATGTATTCTCTATTTAAATTGATTTATTTAAGTTTGTAGGATGTATAAATCCTCCACGAATCATATGGTCTGCTAAAATGATTGCAGTAGCTGATTCAGCAACTGCAGTGACTCTTGGACATATGCATGGATCATGTCTTCCACTGATTTCAATTGTTGCATTTTCTTCTTTTTCAAGGTCAATGGTATTTTGGATTTTAGAGATTGAAGGTGTTGGCTTAACTGCAATTCTTGAAACGATAGGCATGCCATTGCTCATGCCACCAAGAATTCCTCCAGAATTATTGGTTTTAGTTTTTATACTCTTATTCTCATCGTAGTAGAACTCATCATTAATCTCAGATGCTGATGATTTTGCACTTTCAAAACCTAAACCGATTTCAACTCCTTTAACTGCATTAATGCTCATTAAAATTTGTGCTAAATCACCATCAAGCTTTCCGAATACTGGCTCTCCAAGTCCTGCAGGAACTCCAGTTGCAATTGTTTCAACTATTCCTCCAACTGAATCTCCTTCCTTCTTTTTGGAAAGAATCAGTTCTTCCATGAGTTTTGCAGCCTCTTCATCACCACATTTGACATTGTTTTTATCAACTGTGTCTTTTAGGTTTTCATAATCTACATTTTCTGCTTTGATATCACCTATTTGAACCACATGGGATATTATTTCAATGCCTTGGGTCTTTAATAGTTTCTTTGCAATAGCTCCTCCTATAACATGCCCTATGGTAATTCTGCCGCTTCCACGACCTCCGCCATTGTAGTCGTAAATTCCATACTTTTCCATCCAGCAGTAATCTCCATGTCCAGGTCTTGGAGTGCTTTTAATGTTTGAATAATCCTTAGATTTTTGATTGGTGTTATAAACGATTCCGGTGATTGGGGTTCCATCTGTTTTTCCTTCAAATATTCCAGATACTATTTCTATCTTATCCCCTTCCTGTCTGGATGTTGTTATTGCACTTGTTCCAGGTCTTCTTTTATTCAATTCAATTTGAATATCCTCTTCGCTAAGTTCCAAATTAGCAGGACATCCATCTACAACTGCTCCAAGTGCTTTTCCATGACTGGAACCGAAACTTGTAATTGAAAAGATTTTTCCAATAGTGTTTGTCATATAATTCCTCAGATATTTTATTAAATTATTATAATTTTGTTCATTTTCTCAATTTTAATTTCTATGATTATTTTCTAATATTAAATATTTTTATTTCCATTAATATAGTTTAAGATTTTATCTAATTTTTTTTAAAATTTATTAAAATTTATTAAATTATATTAAAATTTATATTAGTAATTTGATATATTAATATATGAATAAGATTAAGATATGAATAAGTTTAATTGAAACTTTAAATTATTCTATTTTAATCTAAATCAAATTTTAAATAACAATTTTTTTAACATAATCATTAAGAAGTGAAATCATGAATTTTCCAATTACAAGAATGAGAAGATATAGGAAAAACTCTAAAATTAGAGACATTGTACGTGAAACCAAATTGAATAAAGAGGATTTGATTTATCCAATATTCGTTAAGGAAGACCTTAAGGATGGCGAAAAGGAAGCTATTTCCACAATGCCTGGAGAATACAGGTATTCTTTAAATGACTGTGTGGAATATGCAAAGGAATTGGAAGCAAAAGGCTTGAAATCAATCATTGTCTTTGGAATTCCAAGTGCTGATAAGAAGGATGAAATCGGATCACCCGCTTTTGCTTCAACAGGAATTGTTCAAAAAACCGTTCGTAAGCTTAAAGCGGAAACTGATTTAGTTATCATTACAGATGTTTGCTTATGCCAATACACTTCTCATGGCCATTGCGGTTTGATTGAAGAGAATGATGACACTGACTTTGGTTTTGAAATCTTAAATGATGAATCCTTGGAATATCTTGCAAAAGTTGCTCTGTCCCATGCAGAAGCAGGTGCAGATATTGTGGCACCTTCTGATATGATGGATGGAAGAATCCAAGCTTTAAGAGAAATCCTTGATGAAAACGGTTATTACAATACAATGATTATGTCCTATTCAGTTAAATTCGCTTCTTCATTCTATTATCCATTTAGAGAAGCAGCATGTTCTTCTCCTTCAGCAGGAAACAGAAAATCCTATCAAATGGATCCTGCAAATGCTCTTGAAGCAATCAGGGAAGCGGAACTTGACGTTATTGAAGGTGCTGACTTTTTAATGGTTAAACCTGCACTTCCATATTTGGATATAATTAAGACCATTAAGGAAGAGTTCCCAATGCCTTTAGTTACTTATAATGTTAGCGGTGAATATTCCATGATTATGGCAGCTATTGAAAATGGCTATTTATCTGAAGAGGCTATAATGGAATCATTATTATCCATAAAAAGAGCTGGAGCTGATTTGATCATAACCAATTTCGCTCCTTATGCTTTAGACCACTTATGATTATGGAGGAATGTTTGTGGAAGCAAAGGAAATCGCTAAATTGGCTCAAATTGCATCTGTTCTTGAAGTGAGCGGTTGGCCAAAACCCGGAAATGTTCACAGAACCCGAAATTATGATGATATGGTATTCCAGGACTTTGCAATAAGTGCTGTAGTTATTGGAGACACTATGGAAGCTGTTGCAAGTCAAGCTAAGGAAATCGATGACTTATCCAAAGCGGAATTAGGAAAATACATTTTCCAAGCTGTTGATGAAACCAACAGATGGATTGAAACCAATACCAATTTAGGCATTATGATGATGTGCATTCCAATTGCAGCGGCAGCTTCAATAAGCGATAGCTTTGATGAAATTCAAGAGAATGTAGGTCGTTTAATGGATGCCACAACTGTTGAGGATGCAGTAAACCTTTATGATGCAATCAATGTTGCTGATGCTGGTGGTATGGGAGATCAGGACGAATTTGACGTAATGAGTGAAAAGGCTAAAGATGAATTGCGCGCAAACAATCAGACAATGTTTGATGTTTTGGAAATCTCAGCAGGTTGGGACAGATTAGCAAATGAACTCACCAATAAGATGCCTGTTTGTTTTGAAATTGGATATCCTTGCTTTTCAAGCTTTTGGAAAAGCTCTGATGATGTTGATGTAATCAATAAGGCAACTGTTTTAACATTCATGACAATCCTATCTCAAATTCCAGACACTTTGATTTCAAGAAAATACGGAAATGAAGTGGCTGAAGACGTATCCAAAAAGGCAAGTGAGATTTTGGAATTTAAGGATGACAATTCATTTTTAGAAAAATTATTGGAATTTGATGATTATCTTTATGACAATAAGTTGAATCCTGGAACAACTGCTGATTTAACTGCAGCATCCATATTCTTATCATATCTTGCAGATAATTTCTAATTTCCATTATTATTTTTTTTATTTTCTTATTTT
>JAZNRM010000227.1:0-6076 GCA_045590695.1 Methanobrevibacter sp. | reverse complement strand
TGAAAATAAAATAGACTAATTAATAAATTGAAATAAAGTTCTTGAAACCCATTTATTCAGATGAAAATCTTAATCCTTCTGATTCCATTAACTTGACATTTTTCTGAACTTCTGTTCTATACCATTGCCTTAGTTCCAGCTCTTCCTTATCTAATGAGTCAGTGCCAAGGGTATCAAAGAATTTTATATTTCTCTCCATAATGCTTAAGTTATTAAGCCTATTTGGAGGCACTTTGAAAGGGTCTTCTTTATACAAAAGAATGATATAAATCACCATAGAACAGGAAGCGTAATAAGAATCATGATAATGATCAACAAATTTATCTACAATTGATTTCATATTTTCCATATTATTGGCTTCATATTCTGCTTTAAATCCTTTAGCCAAATCCAATTCATCATGCTTTTTAAAAATTCCGTTAAAATTTTGAAGCAAACTCATAAATACACGCCTTTTACTTAAAAAATATTAAAAATAGATAAAATAAAGAAAATGGAAAATAAAAAAAATAAAAAAATAATTTAATTAGAAATTATATGATTCATTGATTTTACCGGTTACATCACGGATTTCTGCAGTAGCTTCTTCCAAGTGGAAAATAGCCATTTTAAAACCGGTTTCATCATTATAGATTCCTTGCAAGAATTCATTTCCAGCAACTATAGCATCTGCCATATCATAAGTTTCTTCAAATACAGCTTTTCCATAGTATCTTAGGAAATCAGTCTCTACAAGAGCTACAATTTCTACATAAGGGTTTGCTTCCATTTGTTTGTAAACATCCTTATGGTTTCCTACACCAAAGTAAAGCTTACCATCTTTTAGAAGATGGAAACCTAAAGGTCTGTTCTTTGGTTTGTCTCCATCAACAGTTGCCAAGAAAAATACTCCTGCTTCATTCATGAATTCATCTATTCTTTCTGCACCTTCTGCCATTTATATCACCTGTTTAATTATTTATTGTTTGATAAAATATAATCAATAACTCTTTCTTTTTTCTTAATGGAATTATCCGCTGCCTTTTGGACCTTTTCTTTCATGATTTCAAAGTCTTCAGGAGTTGTATCTCCAACCAATTTCTTGATTTTGGTATATGCAGCTTCTCTAAATAATGGAACCAAAGTTTCTTCTGTTCCATCCTCCTTAAGAAGGATAGGGGAACCCTTATTGTTTACCTCACCGATTTCTGTAATGTAAACACCAACATCAGAAACTACCTTTTTAATATCTTCCGCAATTTCTGGAGGCACTACAAGCATAAGAGAGTCTGTAGAAACTCCAAGAGGATCAATATCCAAATCTTCAAGCATGTTCAATACATTTGGAGCTACAGTGGACTTGATCTTGTCATGGTAGAACTCCAATCCTACACCAGTTGTTTCACAGATTTCATGAGCATCTCCTCTAAGGCCTCCATTGGTTACATCTGTCATTGCATGAACATCCTTAACGAGATCTGCTGCAAACAATGCTTTAGATGCCTTTACAAAACTGATGTTCATTGTATCCCATACAACGTCAAAGTAACCGTTATAAAGTGCGGTTGTAGTTATTGTTCCACCACCGGCACCTTCAGTCATGAGAATGATATCTCCTTCAGTTGCTCCTTTTCTTGCAGTTGGAGGATACTGTGAAACACCTACGCTTCCTACACAACTTACCAACCTATCACCAAGCACCATGTCTCCACCTACACGTAGGGTACTTCCTGCAACAAGAGGAACATCAATAAGCTCAGATACTGCACATACACCTGCGGTATAGTCAAACAATTTGCCTATATCCCCATCATCTGCAAGATGAAGATCGCTTAGAATAGCTACTGGATCTGCACCCATTACACAGACATCCCTTAAAGTAGCTCTGGTAACATGGAATCCGCCTAAAAATGGATATTCACTTAATCTTGAATGAATTCCATCAACAGCAGTGGTTATATAAACATCATCTCCAGGAGCAGGTACTTTTACCACTCCTCCATCATCCTGGGCATTTGGATCCACTACAGACTGAACCTTTGTACTTTTAACAATCTCTGCAATCTTTCTGTGTACAAAGAAGTCACCTGCACCACGTGAACCTACACCCATCTTTCCCATGCCGACATTAGCCTTTGGCACGGTGATGATGTCCTTCAAGAATTCATCTTCAGTATTGTTAAGCTCCATTGTGGTCTTGACTTCGTCAATGACACTTTCAGCCATCAATAATGAATGTTCATCTGAAATGTCCTTAAATTCTTTTATTCTTTCTGCAAGGATAGACTTAAGCTCCTCTTCATCTTCGCCTTTAGTAAGTCTTCCTCTTACAAAACCTTCTATATCCATGTTTACACCATTTAGATAATATGATAATTTAATTTAATCATGATTTGAAATTAACAAAATTTATGCATTCATTTGGACAAGCTGCAACACAGACCTTACAGTCTCTGCAAATGTAATCCTCTTTAAGTGATGATTTGCCATCTTTAATAATAAAACTGTTGTTTGGACAGACTGAAACGCATCTCTGGCAAGCTTTGCAATTTTCTCTATTGACCTCAATATGAGGTTCTGTTAAATCCTTTTCTTCCTTTTTTTCATCGGATTTATCTCTCTTAAAAAATGAAAATATTCCCATAAACTTACTTTATTAAAACAAATTAATAAGTTTTTATTAATGAATTTGAAAATTGTTAAAAAAAATTAGATAAAATATTAAAATTAGTGAAAGACATCAAAGGACAATAAAAAAAAGAAAAATAAAAAGAAAGGATTCAAATTAAGCTTCATTTAAATCCTTTGATGGTTTCCTGTACTTGAAAATAAAGTACACACTGAAAATAGCAGTTATGATTACTGAAATAAGATTAGCTATAAATGAATCCAATCTCAATCCTTCAGGAGCTTGTAGAATATATGCAATAGCGATTACCAAACATACAATAGCAGGAGCGAATGTGATAATAAAATGCTTTTTATTTTCAATAAGATAGACAGTTGCAGCAAGCAATACCGCTACAGCTATGAACAATTGCGCCCAAGCCATATATCTCCAAATCAATGAAAAGTCAACGAAGGTCAATGCAAAAGATACGATGAATAAAGGCAATGCTATTTTCACTCTGGACATGAAAGTCTTTTGATCCAATTTAAAACCGTCTGCTACAGTTATCCTAGCTGCACGTAAAGCAGTATCTCCAGTAGTGATTGGACATATTACAACACCAATGATTGTAAGGACCAAACCAATAGGGCCAACCAATGTTGTAGCCATCTCATTTACTCCAACAGATGGTGTAGCACCATAAATAACCGCCAATTGAGGTTGACCATGGAAAAATGCCATGGCAATAGCTGCCCAGATCAATGCAAGTATTCCTTCTACAACCATTGCTCCATAGAATACCAAACGCATATCCTTCTCATTTTCCATACATCTTGCAACAATTGGAGATTGGGATGAATGGAAACCTGAAATAGCACCACATGCAATGGTTACAAACAGGAATGGGAATATGGATTTTGTGGTTAAATAAAGCCCAGGAGTTGTAAATTCAGGTATTGTATAATTAGGGTTCATCAATAATGCGGAAATCATAACAATAGCCATTATGAGGAAGACAATACCGAATATTGGATAGATCTTACCAATGATCTTATCAACAGGCAATAAGGTAGCTATAAAGAAATATGAAAAAATAATTACTAGCAAAATATGTGTTTCCACACCTGTTAAACTTGAAAGCAAATCTGCAGAACCTGTTGCAAAAACAGCCCCCACAAGAATGCCTGTAACGACTATAACAAAACCAACGATTTTTCTAACTGTATCGCCTAAATACTCGCTAATGATATCTGGCATAGATAAACCGTCTTTACGTACTGACATGACTCCTGAGAAGAAATCATGCACTCCACCAATGAATATTGTACCGAGTACAATCCATAAGAATGCAGCAGGACCGAATAAAGCTCCTTGAATAGCTCCGAATATAGGACCTAATCCTGCAATATTAAGAAAATGAATCAAGAGGTTTTTGTATTTATTCATTGGGATATAATCTACGCCATTTTCTAATCTGTAAGCAGGTGTCACATTACTTTCATCAACACCAACGATACGTTCTAAAAAACGACCATAAATAAAATAAGATAAAATTAATGCAAGTAAACAAATAAAAAATGAAATCATACTACTATTTTATTAAGATAACATTTAAATAATTATTGTTAAACTATTAAAGTATAAAATAAAAGATAAAAAAAGAAAATAAATAGTTTAAAGATTATTTAAACTATTTTAAAGCTTCCTCTACAGCCACTGCAACTGCTACAGTTGCACCAACCATAGGATTGTTACCCATACCTATTAATCCCATCATTTCCACGTGAGCAGGTACGGAACTTGAACCGGCAAATTGAGCATCAGAGTGCATTCTTCCTAAAGTGTCAGTCATACCATAGGAAGCAGGACCTGCGGCCATATTGTCTGGGTGCAATGTTCTTCCTGTTCCTCCACCAGAAGCAACTGAGAAGTACTTTTTGCCTTGAAGCACACATTCCTTCTTATAGGTTCCAGCTACTGGGTGTTGGAATCTTGTAGGGTTTGTTGAGTTACCGGTGATTGATACGTCAACTCCTTCAAGGTGCATGATAGCTACACCTTCCCTTACATCATCTGCACCGTAGCATCTGACTTTAGCTCTTTCACCATCGGAATAAGCCTTTTCTCTAACCACTTTAACTTCACCGGTGAAGTAGTCGAATTCTGTTTGAACATAAGTGAATCCGTTGATTCTTGAGATGATTAAAGCTGCATCCTTTCCTAAACCGTTTAAGATAACTCTTAAAGGCTCTTTTCTAACCTTGTTTGCAGAGTTTGCAATACCTATTGCACCTTCTGCTGCAGCAAAACTTTCGTGACCAGCAAGGAATGCAAAACATTCAGTTTCATCACTTAAAAGCATTGAAGCGAGATTTCCATGACCTAATCCCACTTTTCTGTCATCTGCTACACTTCCTGGAATACAGAATGCCTGTAATGCTTCACCGATTGCAGTTGCAGCATCACTTGCCTTCTTGCAGTCCTTTTTGATTGCAATAGCTGCACCTAAAGTGTAAGCCCAGCAAGCGTTTTCAAAACAGATTGGTTGAACAGACTTTACAATGTCATATGGATTGAATCCCTTTTCATTACAGATAGCTTTAGCTTCTTCAAGGTCTTTAATGCCATATTTTTCAAGTACAGGAACAATTTGATCTATTCTTCTTTCATAACTTTCAAATAAACTCATTATTATTCCTCCTATTCCTTCCTTGGGTCAATCTTTTTAACAGCATCTTCAAATCTGCCGTATTGACCGCTTGCCTTTTCAATAGCTTCCATTGGATCTGTTCCATCTTTGATTAAGTCAAGCATTACACCCATATTGATGTATTTGTATCCAATGATTTCATCATCTTCGTCAAGACCTATTTCAGTGATGTAACCTTCAGTGAGCTCCAAGTATCTTGGACCTTTCACTTTAGTTGAATAAATGGTTCCAACTTGGGATCTATGACCTTTTCCTAAATCTTCAAGGCCAGCCCCAATTGGAAGACCTCCTTCTGAAAATGCAGATTGGGTTCTACCATAAACAATTTGCAAGAATAATTCACGCATAGCTGTGTTGATTGCATCACATACAAGGTCTGTATTCAATGCTTCAAGGATTGTCTTTCCAACAAGAATTTCACCGGCCATAGCTGCAGAATGAGTCATACCAGAGCATCCGATAGTTTCAACCAATGCCTCTTCGATGATTCCTTCCTTGACATTTAAGGTTAATTTGCAGCATCCTTGTTGAGGTGCACACCATCCGATACCGTGAGTAAGTCCAGAAATGTCACTGATTTCCTTGGATTTTACCCATTGGCCCTCTTCAGGTATTGGTGCAGGACCATGGTCTGCTCCCTTATGAACAGGACACATATTTTCAATTTCTTTTGAGTAAATCATTTCAATCTCCACTTAAAAATCTTAGAATAATTTAAAATTATTAAAAATGATAATAAAAAATTTAATAATGGCGAGGCTATTAGATATAAGTTC
>JAZNRM010000226.1:0-2225 GCA_045590695.1 Methanobrevibacter sp. | reverse complement strand
TTTATTTCTTTAATTCTCTTTTTTACAAATTCAAATAATAATCTATTTAACTTATTTAAGTCATAAATAATATTAATATAATTCAACTATCTAAAAATCATGGAGATATAATATGAATGAAATTGTTTTGAATCATCCATTAATTACACATAAATTAGGTATTTTAAGAGATGTGAATACAGGTACAAAAGAGTTCAGAGAGCTTGTCACTGAAATTTCCACTCTTTTATGCTATGAAGCTACCAAAGATGCAAAACTTGAGGAAGTGGAAATTGAAACTCCACTTGCTAAAATGCAAACAGGCAAGCTTAATGAGGACAATTATGCAGTAGTTCCTATCTTAAGAGCAGGTATGGGTATGGTAGATGGAATCATCAATGTAATTCCTAATGCTAAAGTCGGTCATATAGGTCTTTATCGTAATGAAGAGACCTTTCAACCTGTGGAATACTATTATAAGATGCCTTCTGACATAAAGGATAGAATTGCCATGATTATAGATCCTATGCTTGCAACTGGTGGAAGCGTTTCAGCAACCATCGATAGGCTTAAGAAAGATGGAGTAAAGCAAATCAAATTTTTATGTATTGTTGCTGCACCTGAAGGAATAAAAGTCATTGAAACCAAGCACCCTGACGTTCAAATTTACTGTGCAGTTGTAGACAAGGGATTAAATGAAAACAAATACATCGTTCCAGGTCTTGGTGACGCTGGAGATAGGATTTATGGTACCAAATAATCTTGAATTGATAATCAAATAAACACAAATATTAATATATATAAAATAGAAAAATATTAAAAGATAAAAATTTCTTTATTTAAAAAATTATATTAATTAAATTATTTTGGTGAAAAAATGAGTGAAGTATACAAAACATTCACATCTGAATCAGTAACCCAAGGGCATCCTGATAAAGTTGCAGACATCATTTCTGATGCTATTTTAGATGCATTCATGGAACAGGATCCTCATGCTCATGTTGCATGTGAAACTTGTGTTACAACTGATTTCTGTTTGGTATTCGGTGAAGTTACCGCAGATGCCAACATTACTAGAGAAGATATTGAAAGAATCATTAGGGACACTATCATTGAAATTGGATATGACAATCCTGAATTGAAATTTGATGGTCATAACTGTGAAGTTGTCAGTTTGCTTCATGCTCAATCTCCAGACATCAAGCAAGGTGTAGACCGTGAAGGTGAAGAAAGCGGAGCTGGAGATCAAGGTATGATGTTCGGTTATGCGACTAATGAGACTGATTCATTAATGCCATTCCCAATTGATTTGGCACGTAAGCTTACAAATAAATTAACAGAACTCCGTGAAACTGGTGAAATTCCATATTTAAGACCTGATGGTAAAGCACAAGTATCTGTAAACTACGATAAGGATGGAAATGTTCTTTCATTGGATGCAATTGTTCTTTCAACCCAACATGATGAGACAATGTCCAACAATCAAGAGCAATTAAAGGCAGATATTCGTGAAAAGCTCTTTAAGGCAGTCATTCCACAGGAATTAATGACTGAAAACACCAAAGAGCACATCAATCCAACTGGTGTTTTTGAAATCGGAGGTCCTCATGGTGATGCAGGATTAACCGGTCGTAAGATTATTGTAGACACTTACGGAGGATATGCAAGACACGGTGGTGGAGCATTTTCAGGTAAGGACTGCACTAAAGTGGATAGAAGTGCATGTTATATGGCAAGATACATTGCAAAGAACATAGTAGCAAGTGGACTTGCTGAAAAATGTGAAATCCAAATCTCCTATGCAATTGGAGTTGCTGAGCCAACTTCCGTTATGGTGGATACCTATGGAACTGAAGTAAAGACCAGCAAATCCTTTGATGAGATTGTTCGTGAAAACTTTAAGTTAACTCCTGATGGAATCATTGAAACCTTGAACTTAAGATTTACCAAATACAAGCAAACAGCTAAATACGGTCACTTTGGTATTGAAGGTCTTCCATGGGAGAAAACCGATAAGGTTGAAGACTTAAAGAAATATATTGTAGAATAATTTTAAATTATTTCTTATATCTATTCTCAATATTTATTTCTTGAATCTTTTTGAGACTTCTTAATGAAGTTTCTACTTTTTTCTATTTTTTACAATTTTTTCAATTTTTTTCTATTTCTAATACATCATGTAGATAAATACTTTACATTTATACTGGTTTTCAGTTATCTTCTTTTTAACTAATTTTATGATAAAT